>NZ_BPRL01000014.1:0-29129 GCF_045862635.1 Kitasatospora sp. NE20-6 | reverse complement strand
CCCCTGCGGGACACCGCCGGGCAGAGCGACGAGTCCGGTCCGCCTCCGGGCGTGCGACGTCGCAGAGCGGGGTGCGGGCACGTCCATGCCCGCACCCCGCTCGGATCCCAGGCCGTCCGGGACGAATCGGGTGGATGTACGTGCGGCGTCGATCACGTACAGCCATAGATGGTCAGCCGAGGGCCGGTGTGACCGTCGGGGACGAAAAAGATTCCACAGAGCCGGAGGCCGACGAGCCGGGCGCCCCTGGAAGTCACCTTCCTCATCACTGCGGAGGCCTACTCCTGCTCACTCGCCATCGCCAGCTCGGTCGCGTAGATCATCTGGCTCGTCATCAAGTCCTCCAGCTCCAGCTGCCGGGCCTTGATCTCCGCCTCCAGGACCGCGATCTTCGCCTGCACCGCCGCCAGACGGTCCGGCGCACGGAACGCACCGAACGTGCTCCCGAGGGCCGCGTAGTCCTCGCGGTGGAGCCAGTGCTTCACCAGGGCCTCCACGATGTCCCCGGCACGCGAAGCCGTGCTCTTCGACGGAAGCCCGAGCGGCGCGTGCGTCGGGTGGGCGGACACCGCCGAGCGAAGCCACAGGCCGTCGCCCGGGGTCATAACGGACGGGTCGAAGATGGCCTCGCCCACGAGGAACGGCCCGTCGGGACCGATCGTCGGCACGTCCACCCGCAGCTCGCGCTGCGCCATGTCGCCCTTGCCGAACTGGACGTAGACGCGGCCGACCTTGGGCTCGGTCCTGGGGTCGGGGTGGATCACGAACGACCCCATCTTCGTCAACGTGCCGTCGCGGGTGAGGAGCGAGACCTCGTAGGTGGAGCGACCCTGAGCGTCGTCGGTGATCTCGACCGACAGCTTGCGGTTCGCGCTGGTGGTGATCTCGGTGGGCATCAAGGCTCCCTTGGGACGGCGTCTCCTGATGAGAACCAAAATACATGGAAAATGCATATCTTGCAATGCACTTGGGGGGAGAGATCTCCCCTCAAGGAGAGCTACTCCAGGAGAGGCGCCAACCGACCGCCCATGGGAGGAGATCTCTCCCCCATGTCGCAACCGGGATGAGAGGAGAGATCTCCCCCCACGGTGCTCGTCCTGTGACTGCACCTCATATAGGTGGCGGGCTCCGCACCGGCGCACACGGCTTCCCGCAGTGACAACAAGCAACGCGCCCCGACAGACCTGCGGATGACCCTGCCGAGCCGGCCGTCACGCCCCTTACTTCTGCAGGTTGCTTCTGCCGGTTGCTACTAGGCATTGCTACTCGCGGTTGCTTCTCGGGGTTGCTACTCCCGGTTGCGTCAACCCATACCGCCGGAGAGGGCCTTTCCGCAGTTCAGAGCCCGTTTGTCCATAGACCGGCTGAAGCCGACTACTTCTCCCGGCGGCCGCGGTGCCGGAACAAGCCCAGGCGCTGGAGCCGTATCGAACGAAGAGCAGAGGAACAGCCGGAGAGGAACAGGCGCGCAGAGCAGGAGCGGAGACGAGATCCCGGCAACCTGATGCTGCGCGCCGACGGCGTGGTGGTTATCCGCTGCGCGGGGGCCCGGCGGCCCCGCTTCGCGGCGCCACCGGCCAGGAGGGGGGAGGGTGGGGGAGAGGGGCCGGCGGGGCGACAGGCTCGGTAGCTTGCCACCCTGGCCGGTGTCCGGCCCCCCTTCTACTCCCAGCGCATCCCGAAGGCCTGGTGGGGCGGGGCCGGGGCGCACGGGCAGCCCCGGAAGATTGCTAGGCGTTCCCAGGCCTGCCAGCGAGTTCCGCGACCAGGACGCTGCGCCGCCGGTCGTCCCGTGAATGCCACAGCTGGCAGCTGATGGATCTGGGTTCTTTCCGGTAACGGAAGTAATCAAGCGATCACGTACTGCATGGATTCTGTGGTAATCCTGGGGGCCTTACGGACTCCATGGCCGGTGCAGGGCATGGGCAGCGGCGTTGGGGGCGCGGTGGTCGATACGGTTGCCGGGGCGGCAGAGAGTCCAAAGGAATACGAGCATCCGATCTTTCGGCTCCAGCCGAAAGAGGACGACGGTTCGAGGACTGCGGGTCTGTTCCGCTACCAGGCGGAGGCGGCGGCGCGGTTCTGCCTGGCGATGCTTACGCAGGAGAGCATCGACTACGTCGTCTGTGAGTGGCACGAAGACTTCGTCATCGCATTCAGCGACGGTGCGGTCGAGCTGGTCTCGGTCAAGCATCGCCAGCACGATCAGGGCGCCTGGACCATTCCCCAGCTGTGCAAAGACGGAGGGCTTGCCCATCTGTTCGATCGCTGGCTCGGGTGCGGTCGTGCGAGCAACATGCGCCTACGCTTGTTCACCAGTGCGGCGCTGAACCCGGCGAGGGACAATGCGCGCGGCCTTGCCAAGATGTGCGGCCCGGATCCTGAGCTCACTGTGGGCCGCGACGCCATGGTTCGGGCCGTGGCCAGGCAGCTACTGAAGGTCCGATGGAAGCAGCCTTACGACAACATCCCTGAGACGCCTGTGGTGAAGGTCGACGACATCGTCCTTCCCGAGGGCTTCGTCGACCAGGTCGACGGCTTCTTGGTGGTGCTGGCCATCGACCACGACCAGTCCCCGGACCACTCGATCACGGACACGAACATCCAGCAGTTCCTGCTGCCGGCCATCGCCCGCCTGGAACTGGATCAAGTGGATACCGAGGCCACCTACCGGGATCTGGTCAACCGCATCGAGAAGGCGAACCGGGATGAGAGCGATCGAGGTCAACTAGCCGCCCACATCGTCGATCCGAGCCGAGTCCTGCACGACCGGCAGATGCAGGCGCGCATTGCCCGGCGCAGGCTCCACCGCGACACCGTCTTGGAGGAGTTCGTCTATCAGCGGACGGCTGTCCCGACGTATGCGCGTGGCCAGGTGCCGATCGATGCTCCAGGAGGGGCGAGGCTGGGGCGGAAGCTGGCTCGCGGCCAGGTGCCCTCGGACGAGGCTGCGCATGCTGAGCGGCTTCGCTCGGCCTGGTACGTGGCCTGGTCCCAGCAGCGCTCAGGCCTGGCAGGCGATGCCGCCGCCCTGGAGAACCTCAAGTTGGAGGTGGCAGATACCGTCTTTGAGTGCCGCGGAAGCGCGGAGGAGGAGGCGGCGCCCGGCGCGGCATATGGCAGGCGGATGAATCAGCTCCTCGCCCAGCAGTTGACGCCTGAGGCGATGTCGGCGAGGCCCCCGTTCAAGGTCAACAAGCTGCACCTTCGTGGTCTGGCCTACCAGCTTGCCGACGACTGCCTTTTCTACTTCTCCGAGCCGTTCGATGCCTCCGCCGAGGGTGCCTCGTGACGAATCGCAGCGAGCAGGTCGCGGCTGCTGCAAGGATCAGGGCCGAGGGCCGCCAGGAAGAGCAGCGTGAGTCCCACTACCACGAAGCCCGCGTCCTGCTGTTGATCAGTGAGTTCACCACAGCAAAGAAGAGCCTGGATGGTTTGACGAAGCTGGCCAAGCTGGACTTCCTATTGCGGTATCCGGCGATGCTCGAACGCTTGCTCACCGAGCGGGACCTGCTGTGGCCAGCAGGCACGGAGCCCACGAGCCCGGAGCGGCTTGCGGTGGAGAGCCGGATGACGCGCTACAAGTACGGCCCATGGGACCAGCGCTACTACAGCGTCCTGGGTGCCTTGGCTGCCCGCGGTCTGATTACGTACGCCGGAGGTGGCCGAGCTGAGTTCCGTGTCACTGCCGACGGGGCGATCGCCGCAGACACTCTCGCCGCAACCGACGAGTGGGCTGTCGTAGCTCAGCGGATTGCCCTACTGAAGAAGCACTTCAATACCACCGGATCAGCGTTGAAGAACCTTATCTACGAACGCCTGCCCGACGCGGTGGACAGGCCTTGGCGGACGGAAATCTGATGGCAGTCCACGTCCGCTTCCTCTCCCTGACGGTCACCACCGCCACGGCTGAGAAGACCTACCGGTTCGACCAGCCGGCCACCGTCATCAGCGGCGCCAGCGGCTCCGGCAAGTCCAGCCTGCTCATGCTGCTCAGACACGCCATCGGCGGCTCCGCGCGACTGACGCCCACCGTGCGTGACCACGTCCACTCGGTGCGCGCCGATGTCGTCATGGGCACCCGGCACGTGATCCTCAAGCGGACCATCAACGACGACCGGTCCGGCCAAGTCGACATCCTTGACCCCGCGACCATGACCCTGATCCAGACACTTGCCGTGCGGTCTGCCGACCGCCGCGACACGCTGTCGGACTACCTCCTCCAATCCATTGGATTCCCCCGCGAATCCATCCCGAGCACCCGCGACGGAAATGCGCAATCGCTCGATCTGACGTTCAGTAACCTTTTCGCTTACATTTACATGGAGGCGCACAACATTGACAGTCAGGTCGTTGGCCACCGCGACACCTGGTTCAACCGTAAGCGCAAAGAGCTGTTCAAGCTGATGTTCGCCCTCACCGACAGCGCCCTCATGGAGCTGCGGCTGGAAAAGAACGCGCTGGACGATAAGCTGAAGAAGAAGAAATCCGAGTACGCAAACGTCACGCAGTTCCTGGAAGCCTCTGACTCCCGCAGCGAAGAGGAACTACGGGCCGAGCTCACCGGCTTGCGCGAAATGCTCGGCCAGGCCGATTCCACTCTGGCCTCCCTGCGCTTCGAACTGGAAGAGACTGCGGCCGCAGACACCGTCCTGCGTCAGGACTTGGGCCGGGCGGTAGAGGCAGCCCGACACGCCTCTCAGGAGGTACTCAGCGCTCGTGACCTGGTCGAAGCACGAGCAGCCGTCGTTGCCCAGGTGAGTCTCGACCTCGCCCGCCTCGAGCGCTCCGCCACTGCCATTGAGATGCTCTCCCCCTTTGACTTCGTAGTCTGCCCGCGCTGCATGCAGCGTCTGGAGAACAGGCTGGTTCCCACGGACCACTGTGTTGTCTGTCTGCAACACGATCCACATGACGCAGATGTCGATCCCGCCGTCGTGCAACAAACCCGCACAGCACTGGAGGAGCAGCTCCAGGACGCCCAAGCAGTCCAGGCCGCTGACACGCATGTCCTGCAGCGTGCACGAGAACGCGCTGAGCAGGCTGACTTCCTCGCCACCACCCTGCGTCGGCAGCTTGATGCGCTAACCCGCGACACGGTGGCACCTCGCTTCGACGCGATTTCTCAATCCAGCGCCCGGGTCGCCACGCTCAAGGCGACCATCGATGCGGTGGCACAACTGCGTGAATTCTGGGCCCGCGCTCGCTCGATCAACCAGACTGTTCGCGATGTCACCGCCGAACGCAAGGACGTCAACGCGGCGATTAAGGCTCGCAACGCTGAACTCCAGAGTCGGCAGACCCTGGTCGCACAGCTCAGCACCTCCTTTCGCGTGATCCTTGAGAATTTTCAGCCGCCATGGGAGGTTCAATCAGCGGTCGTAGACCCCAATACATATCTGCCGGTTGTTAACGAAACGCAGTTTGAGGACCTCCAGGCGTCTGGCGGCGGTATTAACGCCTGTGTCAACCTTGCCTACAGCCTGGCGCTCCTCGAGTTCGGCCTGACTCACCCTGACGTGCTGATCCCCTCTCTCTTGATCATCGACTCCCCGCGAAGGGCCTTCGGTAACAATCCAGATGACCAAGAGCGGGGCCGCCGGATCTACGATCGTTTCAAGATCCTTGCTGACACCTATGGCGAATCCCTCCAACTGATCGTTGCCGACAACGACACAGCACCGGTTCCCAGTGACACATTTGGCAAGATTGAACTCGACTACACCAACCCTCTGGTCCCCGGCGTGGTCCACCCTGGCCCCGGCCACACAGCCCGTATCGAGGATGAGGTGACGCGCCCGGAGCGGTGATGCGAAGGAGAGGACTGGACTGTGCCACGGCTGGCACCCCTTCTACTCCCAGCGCATGCCGAGTGTGGTGAGCCGTGCGGCGCGCTCGGCGGGGATGTCGGCGATGAACAGGCCGAGGCTGATCTGTACGGTGGTGCCGTCTGCCAGCACCAGCGGTTCCTTGTGCTTGCGCGGAGCGTTCAGGTGTCCCTCGCGGGCCCGGTACTGGGCGGCGGCGAGGTTGCGCTGCTCCTTCTCCGCGTGGCTGACCTTCCCGGCCGGCTTCTGCTCCTCGGGCAGTGGCTCCAGCCCGAGGACGTGCTCCAGCGCCCACTGCTGGGCGGGGCTGAGCTTGTCCCAGCCGACCTGCTGGGCGCGGCCCCATCCGGCGAGGTCTTCGCCCTGGACGACGATGCTGCCCGGCTCTGCGCTGGCCACCGTCCCGCCCTCCTTGATGTGGCGCCAGGCCAGGGCGAAGCACCGCTGCCGTTCCACCGACCAGGACGGGCACCATACCGGGTCGATCTCGTCCAGGGCAGCCTTGCGGTCGGCGGTCAGCGCCCCGGTCCAGTTCAAGCTCTGCTCGCCGGCCTCGGCACGGCACTGGAGCGCCTCGGTGCGCCGCTGCGCGGTGCGCAGGTTCTTCATGATGGTCCCGACCGGCCGGCCGCCCCACACCGCCTCATTGGGCGGGCAGGCGTGCCCGTGCTCGGCCGCGTACCCGGCGACCGCGGTCAGGTTGTCGGTGAAGGCGGTGTCGAACGCCGACCAGATCATGCCGAGCCCGTCCAGCTCCTTGACGCGCTCCGGGTCGAGGGCGTCGGCGGCCTTGTAGCGGCGCTGGTCGGCCACCCATACCCCGAGCCGGTGTCCGGACGGCGCGGTGTACGCGTAGGCGACCTTCACGTCTCTGAAGGCGGTCTTGTAGGTGAGCAGCTCCTCCAGGCCCCGCCGGAACTCGGCCCGCTCCGGCTCCAGCACCCGGGTCCGCACGAACGCCGCGATCACCGCCGGATCCCGCTGGGTGGAGAACTGGAGCAGCTGCGCCTCGCCCCGGCCGGAGCGGGCCGGGCGCACGGACGAGGCCGTCGAGGTCCTGCGCGCCGAGAGGGCCTCGGGGCGACGGCACCCCGTCAACTTCCCGGAGGGCTACGCGGAGCTCCTCGCTTGGCAGGGCCTGATCGAGGAGCTGGGGGCCCTGGCCGTCGAGGACCACCGCTCGGCTCTCGACGTGTATGCGAAGGCGCTGGAGGATGCGGGGCGGGCGGACGAGGCGGAGGCCGTGCTGCGTAACGGTATCGAGGCCCACGACCACCCGAAGGACCGGGCGGCGCTGATGCGCCTGCTCGTCCGCCATGGGAGGGTCGACGAAGCCGTCGAGACGGGCCGGCCCACCTATGAGTACTACGACTGCGGGAACTTTCTCCAGTGGGCGCTGGAACTGCTCGTCGACGACGGACGACCCGGCCGGGCACTCGAACTCCTTGACGAGCGCACCGACGAATACGTCAAGGAGCACCCGGACCACGTCCGCGACCTGCGGATCTGGCTGCTGGGCGAGGCCGGCCGCTACAAGGAGGGCATCTTGGAGGCCACCGCCCTCAACCGGAGGGGCACGCCTCCGGCTGGACACGGTTTTCTGAATTCAGGTTTCTATGTATCGTCGGGGCGCGCTGACTCTCATCTCCGAGGTCGAGGTCCTGGCGCGGTTCG
The DNA here is from genome assembly GCF_045862635.1 of Kitasatospora sp. NE20-6. NCBI lineage: Bacteria > Bacillati > Actinomycetota > Actinomycetes > Kitasatosporales > Streptomycetaceae > Kitasatospora > Kitasatospora sp. NE20-6. The sequence continues at coordinate 21,627 of NZ_BPRL01000014.1, read as the reverse complement.
GCCGCGCGCTCGCAGACCCGATCCGCTGCCGCATCCTGCTCGCCCTGCGTGAGGCCCCGGCCCACCCCGCCGACCTGGCCGAGGCACTGGGCGTCTCCCGCACCTGGCTCTCCAACTACCTGGCCTGCCTTCGGGACTGCGGCCTGGTCGCCCCTGTCCCGGTCGGGCGACGCACCCGCTACGAACTCGCCGACGCCCGGCTCGGCCACGCCCTGGACGACCTGCGCACCGCGGTTGTCGCGGTCGCCGAAGACCGCACCTGCGCCGACGCCGACGAGAAGGGATGCTGCTGAGATGGCGATGCTCACCCTGGGTCCGTCCCAGGCCCGCCGCGACGCGCTCGCGAAGCGCATACGGCTGCTGGTTGCCGCCACGATCACCTACAACGTGATCGAGGCGATCGTCGCCATCACGGTCGGCACCGTCGCCTCCTCCACGGCGCTGATTGGCTTCGGCCTGGACTCCATCTTGTGATCATCCCGGACCGTGGTCTACTTCTGGTCCTGACGTCGATCAACGAGAAGCCGAGGCCATGACCGACCACTGCTGCGAGGCGATGACGAGCCGGGTGAACAGCCGCTGCGACCAGCACGACGACCCCTTCACCTGCCCGGATGCGCTGATTGAATTCAGCGCCAGGTTCCAGGAGTACGGGCTGATCATCCATGACGGCGGCACGTCGAGTATCGGGATCGACTTCTGCCCCTGGTGCGGACAACGCCTCCCGGAGTCGCAGCGGGACCGATGGTTCGACGAACTGGAGAGCCGTGGGATCGATCCGTGGGAAGACGAGGTCCCTGCCGAGTTCTTGGACAGTCGCTGGCTCGCCTCACTGCCTCAGGAATGATTGCTCGACAGCTCCTTGATCCACTTTCGAGGCACGTCCTAGAGACGTGCGGGCCCGTACGGGCCGGGCCCTGCGTCAACGGGCCCGCACAGGCCCCTGCCGTGTCGCCCACCCCGCGCCCGGGGCCCGCCCTGGCGGGCCATGGCCGTGCTCCCGGACGGACGCGGCCAGCGTCGCGAGGCCGACCGCCAATCGGTCCCCACGCGACTTGTTCCGCCAGGCCGCGACTCGGACCCGGGTGCCGACCAACACCTGGTCCTCCTCGGTCCCGAGGACGCCGACCAGGTCCTGCTACTCCTGGCTGAGCCCGGTGAACCCGGCCCGCCGCACCCGCACCCACCACGGTCGCATACGAGCGCTGCCAGCTGATCAGTTGGCCCAGTGCGTACCTGCTGGCGGTCGCCTCCAGGGCGGCTGGCGATCCGGTCGTCAGCGCTTCACGCGGCTGCGTACGGCGAGGGCGGTGAGGCCCAGCAGGACGGGTTCGCCGATGCGGGAGGCCATTTCGATGACGGTGCCGGGCAGGGTGAGGTTCTGCCCGCTGGAGCGGAAGACGACGGAGTTGACGACGACCAGGGTGGCTTTCTCCGCCCGCCCGGCGGTGACCCGCTTACGGAGCGGCAGGGTGAGGGCGGGGTCGGGGGTCTTCGTGGTCACCTTCACCACCCCGGCGCCGTACGTGCCGGTGCTCTGCGGGTCCGGGGTGTCGTCCGGCAACCCGAACAACATCATCAACAACAACGTCACCCCCATCGCCGCGACCAGCCACGACAACGCCCGCGACGCCCGCAACCCGTACCCGGACGCCAGCCAGTACGTCCACAGCAGCCGGCGCTCCGCCCGCGGCCGCTGCCGATCGCGGCGGCGCATCTCCATCTCGCCGTAGGAGAAATCCGCCGCGTCCGGCTCGTTGCCCGCCTCCTCGAACGCCTTCCGCAGCTGCTGGTACACCCCCGCCAGATCCTCCGGACCCGCCCCCCGCTCCGGCGCCCCGTGATGCGGGCCCGCCGGCCACCTCCGACCCTCCCGCCCGACCACCTGTGCACGCGAGTGCTGCTCCTCGGCCAAGACCTTGCGCGGTGACCAGCGTGCGGGCAACACACCGCGACGGCGCCAGCCGGTCGGCGGCTGGGCGAAGCGGCAGCCGAAGCCGATCTGGATCTGGTCGAGGTGGAAGGCGCCGGTGAACTGGCACCCGTCCAGGCCGATGTCGGTGAGGATCAGCCGGGTGGCGTCCACACGCTTCAGGGAGGCGAGCTTGACGGCAGGCGGGTAGGTGTCGGCGGTGAGCAGGCTCTCGTCCAGCGTCCCGTTCCGGGTGGTGAAGGGGAGGGGCTCGGCCTGCAGCGCCATCGGGGCGGCCAGGGGTGCGCGGTTCAGGTTCACCGTCGCGTACCGCAGGAGCAGCACCACCGAGCCTTCGAAGGCCGTCCGCTCGCATGACAGGGAAAGGGTGGCTGCCTCGATCGTGGCCTGGGTTCCGGTGAAACGGGCCCGTCGAAACTGATCTCGCCCGCGCAGAGCATGGGGCCCAGATGCTGCAGCCCCTCGAAGGTGGCCGCCTCGAACAGGGCGTTACCGGTGAAGGCGGCCGAGTCGAACTGGGCGTCGCCGGCGAAGGTGACTGATGCGAAACGGGTTTCGCCGGTGAAAGTGGCCCAAGTGAAATCGGTCCGGCCGAAGCGGGGCTCCCTGGTCGCGGGGTCGGTGCAGGCGGTGCGGATCCTGTTCAGCAGGGTGCTGTCGGCGGTTCAGGTGACTTCACGAGGCAGGCGGCGGCAGACTGACGACACACCGAAGCTCCAGCGATTCAAGGCGACTTGGCAAGGCCACCTGGCTCAACTGGAGCTTCGATGCATTCGTGACGTGCCAGCCCGGACCCTCCGCACTGCTCTGGCCTGCGAACTCGCAAGATCACCGGACTTTGCAGCGCCGCTGGGGGCCGGTGGTACGTGGGCTGAACGGAAGGCTTGTCAGAATCCCTGCGTGTTAAAGGACTACGTCGTAGGCGCCCCAGCCGGTTCCGACCAGTGTCCGGCCGCCGGGGAGGTAGTCGTACAGCTCACCGTTGGTGGTGACGCCGACCGATTCTGCTGCGCCGTCGCTGTTGAGGTCGGTCGCGTACGGCGTCCAGGAGCCGTTCCACCAGCCGTTGCCGTTGAAGTAGCGGGCGCCGAAGCTGATGGTGCCGCCGGCGGGTGTGGTGTTGGGGTAGACGTACAGGTCGCCCTGGTCGGTGCGGCCCATGATGTCGGCCTTGTAGTCGCCGTTGAGGTCGGCGATGCGGATGCTGGTCCAGGACGCCGGCCACCAGCCGTTGCCGCTGAACTGCCGGCTCCCGAAGGTGTCGGTGCCGCCGTTCCCGGTGCCGGGGTAGACCCACAGCTCGCCGCCGCTGTCGCGGCCGAGGATGTCGGTGCGGCCGTCCGCCGTGATGTCGCCGAAGGCGAGGGTGTCGTAGGTGTTCCAGCCGTTGCCGAGGTAGCTGGGGGAGCCGAAGGAGTTGGTGCCGGTGCCTCCCGTGCCCGGGTAGAGGTAGAGCTCGCCCGACCGGGTGCGGCCGACGATGTCGGTGCGTCCGTCGTTGTTCAGGTCGGCGGTGTAGGCGTTGGTCCAGTAGTCGCGCCACCAGCCGTTGCCGACGAAGTCGCGGGTGCCGAGGGTGTTCGTGCCCGTTCCGCCGGTGCCCCGGTAGACCCACATGTCGCCGTTGGCGTCCCTGGCAAGGACGTCGGTGTAGCCGTCCGCGTTGTAGTCGGGCCGGCTCTGGGTGCCGCTGGTCCACTGCCCCTGGCCTGCAGCGTTGTAGATCACCAGGACGCCGCGTTCGAGGACCATCGCGTAGGAGTTGGGCTTGCCCCAGGTGTTGGCGTTCCAGAGCGCCTTGGAGCCGTCGGCGCTGTAGACGACCAGGTTCCCGTCGGCCTGCATCCGGGCGAACGCGTTGGGGTTCCCGGCGGTGTTGGACGCCCAGACGGTTTTGCCGGCCTTGGACAGCAGCAGGTTGCCGTCGGCCTGCATGGCGAGCTTGGCGGTGCCGGTGGTGAACTCCTGGCCGGAGGCCAGGTTGGTACCGGAGGGGATCCGGGCGCCGACGACGCCGTCGATGGTCCAGCCGCCGGAGAAGGAGTTGACGCTTCCGTCCCAGGCCTGACCCCACCAGGCGAACAGGGTGTTGTCGGCCTGCCGTGCCCACAGGTCGGTGACGCCGTCGCCACTGATGTCACCGACCGAGCCGACGGTCGGATAGAGGGCCTTGGTGACGCCGACGCCCACTCTGGTGCGGTCCTTGGTGCCCCAGGTTGCCAGGTCGACGACGCCGTTGGCGTCCTTGCTGCCATAGGAGCGCAGGATGTCGCCCTTGTCTTCGTCACGCAGCCAGAGGTCCGGAACGCTGTCGCCGTTGAGGTCACCGGGGGCGATCACGGTGTACTTGTCCCAGTCGTTGCCGCCGACCAGGACGGGATCGGCGTTGTCCAAGTAGTCGTTGCGGCCGCCGTAGTAGGCCCAGAGCAGCTTGTCGTCGCGCACCAGCAGGTCGGGGACGCTGTCGCCGTTGAGGTCGCCGGGAGAGAGGATCTGGGTGTTCTGGTTCTGCCAGTGGTCGTTGCCGGACGGGCAGGTGCCCTCCTCGTCGGCCACCGGGCAGAACAGCTTGAGCTCCTGCTTCTTCTTCCCGAAGTTGACGCTCGCCGTGCCAAGCCCGTTGTTCGGGTAGGTCCACAGCTTGCGGCGCTTGTCGACGCCGTCGTACTCCAGGGTGACGAGGTCGTTGTAGCCGTCCTCGCCCCAGTCGCCGGAGTAGGTGATACGCGGGTCCGTGAAGCTCAGGCCGCCGTTGGTGGCGGAGGAGAACCGGCCGTCGCCTTGGCCCGCGTAGGTCAGCAGGGTGCCGTTGGAGTCGACACTCCAGATGTCCTTGTGGCCGTCGCCGTTGAGGTCGTAGGGAAGATCCCTGGCCTGCGAGCGACCGGCGTAGAAGAGGTACGTCGCGGTGTCGGAGCGGTTGCCGGCGGCATCCTGACTGAAGGCGTGGACGAAGTGCGGTCCGACGCCGGAGGGGGTGAGCGAAATGGTGGCCGTGCCGCCGGCAGGGACGTCCACGCTCTTCACCGACTGGTCCCAGTCGGTGAAGTAACCGTACCGGACGACGTCGTCGATGCCGTTGGCGGAGATGGAGAAGGCGCCGGGGTTGCGAGCCTTGCCGGTGCCGGCCGGCCAGCCGTTCTGGCCGTTCGGGAACACCGAGGAGTCGATCTTGGGCGCCTTGGCCGGGCGGGTTCGGTCGACGCTGAACCGGCAGGTGGTGCTCCAACCGGAGTACTCGCTCTGGTCGTACGCCCTGACCTGCCAGGTGTAGTCACCGGTGGGCAGTTCGGAGTCCGGCACCACCAGGGTGGAGACCCGGCCCTTGAGCGCCGGTATCCACTTGTCGGCGATCAACGAGCTGCCGCGGAATATCTGGAACTGCGCCGAGAGGTTGCCGGCGTTGGGGTCGTCGACCATCGCGTACAGGCTGACCGTGGTGTTGCCGATCAGGCCGCCGGTGGCGCAGTCGGTGCGCGGGTTGGTGCCTAGGCCCCAGGGGGTCTGCGGCGGGTCGTTGTACTTTGTCTCCAGATAGGCCGACTTGGGGTCGAACTTTTTCCAGGCGAAGGTGTCGCCCTCGTCCTCCGCGTACAGGCCGAGGGTGATGTTGGGATCCCCGGCGGCTGCGACCCGCTGCATCTTCCAGGTCAAGTCGAACTCGAGGTTGCCGCCGGGGCAGCTGCTCGAACTCCAGCCCTTGGACTCGTTGACGGTGCCCAGCCAGTCCACCTTGGCGGGCTGCTTCTCCCACGTGGTCGTTCTGTCGATGCCGGTGGTGTGCCAGAGCTGGATCTTGCGGGCCTGGCAGGACCAGGACCAGACGTTGTTGATCCGGAAGGTGGAGGAGATCACCTTCGAGCCCTTGATGTTGCTGGTGTCCATCTGGAAGAACGACCGGGAGAGACCGCCGGTGTCGCTCTCGTAGCCCACCCGGGCCACCTCGTTGGCGTTCCAGAAGCTCAGCTTCGGGAACTTCGCGGAGACCCGGGTCCAGTTCTGCCGACCGCCCCATGCCCAGGACGGGTCGATGTAGACGGGGTACTGGGTGTCGGCGGCCTTCAGCAGTGCCTGATCGGGCGTGATCTGCAGCGTGTTGCCGCTGACCGACGTCGGCATGACGGCGTCCTTGGCGCCGGCCGGCTGTTCGAACCCGCTGCCGGGATCGGAGGGCTCGCCTGCGGCCGGGGCGGCGGCGGGAGCGGCGGCCGACTTCGAGGCCTTGGCGGCGGACGGTGCGCTGCTGACCGTGGTGGAGTCCCACATCATCGGCGGCGGGCTGGTGAACACCGGGCGTCCGGCAGGGTCCATGGCCTGGACGGCGCCGGTGTCCGGGTCGGTGGCGACTGTTACGCCGACCGTGGACATCGTGTATTTGAGTGTTGCCAGTTCGGGGTCGGCCGCCGCCTGGGGGGTCTTGACGACCACCAGCTGCGAGAAGCCCTCGATCTCGGCCTTCAGCTGGACGTCGACCCCGGGCAGGACCTCGGTGTACGTGGCGACGTTTCCGTCGAGGGTGGGCTTGGGCAGCGACTTCGACCAGGAGAGTGAGAGCGTCCGCCCGTCCTTCACCCCGGTCAGCAGCGGTGCGGTGCCGCCACCGGAGAAGGCGATGGTGACCGAGGTGGCCTTTGGCCGCACCGATCCGTCGGCTGCGAACTGCAGTGTCGGGTCGGTGGCCACCCAGGCGCCTCCGCGCAATACGCGCACCGGGGTTCCGTAGTGGCGCACTGAGAAGGTGCCGTCGGGATTGGCCCAGGTATCCGACAACTCGGTCCGCGCGGAGATGAGTTCGGCCGGGACGCCGGTGGACTTGGCCTGTTGAAGGGCCATCTCCTCAGGGCTGACCGAGCCATCGTCCGGGGCCGCGGCAGGGGCGGCCGGCGCAGCCTGGGCGTTGGAGAGCGGCACGACGGTGAGGCCGACCGCGAGTCCTCCTGCCAACGCCAAGGCTATCGCCCCATTCGACCGCAAGCTTCTGCGGCCGCTATTGGAAAATATGGTCACACTGATTCCTTTGGGATGGGTTCCTGAACGAAGCGGTAGGACTCTATACCGGTCGGACGGCGCCCCTCGGCCCGAATTTTTCGGAGAACCCGGTCTGGTGACGATCACTCACAAATGCTTGCTGAAGAGAACTTTGAGTAGTATTCGTGCGCAATGCCACCAATGTTGATCAATGGTCACACATGTGGACATCTCTCCCGCGTGGCGACGAATTTGCCGAGGAATTCGTCTACGCCCCTTGCTAGCCTTCGTCGGCTCATTCATAATCTTCGAAGGGAATCGGAGTGAGAAACTCCATCGTCCGCTGGTTGGCGACCGTGGTCGCCACCACGGCGTTGATAGGTGTGCTGCCAGGTGCGGCCATGGCTGCGGATCCGCACAGCAGTCGACCCGACCTGCCGGCTTTGCAGGACGTCAAGCCGGTACCGGTCAAGCCGGCCCGGTTCGGCGATGACAAGCGGCCGAACCAGGCCGCGGCCACCGGCGGGCCGACGTCCGCGGTGGTATGGCCCGGCTCGGACCGTATTTCCGCGCGGATCCGCAGCGAAGCCGATAAGTCGCCCGGAGCCAAGGCGAATTCGCTGCGGAAGCAGCCCGCGGACGTACCGGGTGGACGCTTGGGCGTCACCGTCGCCGACCGGGCCAAGGCCAGGGCGGCAGGAGTTGACGGTGTACTGTTCTCGATTGCCGGTACCGGCCCGGACGGCGGAGACAAGGTCGATGTTTCCCTCGACTACTCCGCCTTCGCGAAGGCGTACGGCGGCGATTGGGCGGCACGCCTTCGTCTGGTGCGGCTTCCCGCCTGTGTGCTGACCACTCCGGAGCGCGTCGAGTGCCGCACACAGGTACCGCTGGCGTCGGTCAACGAGCCCGGGAAGGGCGCCGTTTCGGCCTCCGTGGACGTACCGACCCGTCCGGCTGCCGAGGCCAAGAGCTCACTGCCTGCCGCCTTGGCTGCCTCCGGCTCCGGGACGCCGATGGTGCTCGCGGCCACCGCCGACGCGTCGGGTCCCACCGGTGACTACAAGGCGACCTCGCTCCAACCGTCAGGCTCCTGGACGGCCGGCGGCTCCACCGGCGGCTTCAACTGGTCCTACCCGATCAGCGTGCCCTCGGTGCCGGGTGGGCTGCAGCCGTCCGTGACACTCGCGTACTCCTCGTCATCGGTCGACGGCCGCACCTCCGCCTCCAACAACCAGCCGGGCTGGCTCGGTGACGGATGGTCATGGGAGCCGGGCTTCATCGAACGCCGCTACAAGGGCTGCAACGACGATCAGTCCGGTGGCACCAACAGCGCCAAGGTCGGCGACCTGTGCTGGTACAACGACAACGCGGTGCTGTCGCTCGGGGGCAAGAACACCGAGCTCGTCTACGAGGCCGGCAAGGGTTGGCACCCGGCGACCGACTCGGGCGAGAAGGTCGAGAAGCTCACCGGTGCGACCAACGGTGACAACGACGGTGAGCACTGGAAGATCACCACGGTTGACGGCACCCAGTACTTCTTCGGCATGAACCGCCTGCCCGGCTATACGGCTGGCGCGGCGGAGACGAAGTCGGCGTGGACGGTGCCGGTGTTCGGCAACCAGTCCGGCGAGCCCTGCTACAACTCCTCCTTCGCCAACGCCTGGTGCCAGCAGGCCTGGCGCTGGCAGCTGGACTACGTGGTCGACCCGGGCGGCAACGCCATGGCGTACTACTGGAACACCGAGACCAACAGCTACGCCCGCAACTGGAGTTCCACGACCGGCAAGGGCACCGCGACGCAGTACGTTCGCGGCGGCTGGCTCGACCGCGCCGAGTACGGACTGCGCTCCGACGCTGTCTACAGCGGCAAGCCGATGGGTACGGTCAAGTTCGACGTCAACGAGCGCTGCCTCTCCACCTGCGACACCTTCGACGAGGCCAGCGCCAAGAACTGGCCGGACGTCCCGTTCGACCAGTACTGCAAGGACGGCGACGATTGCAAGGCGAAGTCCTCGCCGACCTTCTGGTCCCGCAAGCGGCTGACCGCCATCACCACCAAGGTGCTCACCGGTGGCGCCAACCAGGACGTGGACACCTGGAACCTCGTGCAGAGCTTCCCGCCCTCGGGCGACGGGATCTCTACACCGATGTGGCTGGCCTCCATCACCCGCACGGGCAAGAGCAACGGCACCGGCACGCTTCCGCCGGTCACCTTCGCCGGCGAGCAGCTGGCGAACCGCGTCGACAAGACCGGTGACGGCCTCGCCCCGTTCATCCGCCTCCGCCTGAACCAGGTCACCACCGAGACCGGAGGTACCATCGGAGCGTACTACTCCGATCAGGACTGCACCCCCACCTCCCTTCCGCCCGCGGACGGGGGCAACACCACCCGCTGTTACCCGGTGAAGTGGGCCTACGAGGGCACCACGGCCGAACTCGACTGGTTCAACACCTACGTGGTGACCAAGGTCGTCGAGGGCGACAACGTCGTCGAGAGTCCGGACAAGGTCACCGAGTATTCCTACCTGGACGGCGCGGCCTGGGCCAAGAACGACGACGAGTTCACCAAGGCCGAGGACCGCGTGCATTCCGTCTTCCGCGGCTACGGCCGGGTACAGTCCCGGATGGGCGCCGGGTACGACGCCCGGACCCTCACAGAGACCCGCTACTTCCGGGGTATCGACGGTGCCCAGGTCGCGGACTCCAGCGGTGCCACGGTTGCCGACCGTCCGCAGTTCGCCGGTCAGACCCGCGAGAAGATCACCTACAACGGCGACGGCGGCCCGCTGGTCTCCGCCACCTCCTACACACCCTGGCGCTCCAACGCGACGGCGACCCGTAGCAGGGCCGGCCTGCCGGCCCTGGAGGCGTTCCTCACCGGTGTCGAGAAGGAGCGGACCCGTACCACGGTGACCGGTGGCGAACGCCGGACCTCGCTGTCCCGGACGTTCGACCAGTACGGCATGGCCAGCACCGTCTCCGACCTCGGCGACGAGGCCGACGGCAACGACGACCAGTGCACCAGGACGACATACGCCCGCAACACCGAGGCGTGGCTGCTCGACAGGGTCTCCCGGACCGAGACCGTCGCCGTGGCGTGCGAAGGCGCCGCCAGCCGTCCGGCCGACATCATCTCCGACAGGCAGAACTTCTACGACGGCTCGACCGCGCTGGACACCGCGCCGGTCAAGGGCCTGGTGACCGAGACCCGCACCGTCAACGGAGCGGGCACCGGCTACGACACCGTCTCCCGCACCGGCTACGACCCCTACGGCCGGGCCGTCTCCGTCTTCGACGCCTACGGCAAGGAGACCACCACCGCCTACACCCCGGCGGCGGGCGAGGTGCCCACCCAGTCCGTCGTCACCAACCCGCTCGGTCACAAGACGACCACCACCCTGGACCGCAGAGGACAGGAGATCGCTGTCTCTGATGCCAACAACAAGCTCACCACCACCGCCTACGATGCGCTGGGCCGGGTCACCAAGGTATGGCTTCCGACCCGGTCGGCGGCAACCTACCCCGACTCGCCCAACTACTCGTACAGCTATCAGGTCCGCAACGACGGCGTGAACGTCATCGGCACCAGTACCCTCCAGCACGATTCCACGTACCTGACCAGGTACGTGCTGCTGGACGGCCTGCTCCGGGCGCGGCAGACCCAGGAGCCCTCGCCGAGCGGCTCGGGGCGCCTGGTCTCGGAGACCTTCTACGACACCCGCGGCCTGGCCTGGCGGGACTCCGGAAAGTTCTACGCCGAGGGTGCTGCCGAGGGCATCCTGGTGATCGGTCAGGAACTGAAGTACCCCGCCTCCACCGACACCGTCTTCGACGGCGCGGTACGTCCGACCGCCGTCATCAGCAAACGGTTCGGCGACGAAACCAAGCGGACCTCGACCACCTACCACGGCGACGCCACCACGGTGGTGCCGCCGCAGGGCGGTGTGGCCACGACCACCTACACCGACGGCCGCGGCCACAAGACGGAGGTCAAGGAGTACACCGACCAGGCCCGCACCGTGTCGCAGTCGGTGAAGTACGCCTACGACAAGCGCGGACTGCTGACCGAGGTCAGCGACCCGGCCGGCAACAAGTGGAAGACCGCCTACGACGTTCGTGGACGCGTGGTGCAGACCGACGATCCCGACAAGGGGCGGACCACCACCAGTTTCGACGCCGGTGACCGGCCGGTCGACAGCACCGACGCGCGCAACATCACCCTGCACACCGACTACGACGCGCTCGGCCGCCACACCGCGCTCAAGCAGGGCTCGACCGTGCTCTCGGAGTGGGTCTACGACACCGTGGCCAAGGGCCAGCTGTCCAAGACCATCCGGCACACTGACGGCTCGGACTACGTGGTGGAGGTCACGGCCTACAACAGCCTGTACAAGCCGACCGCCAACCAGATCATCGTTCCCGTCTCCGAGGGCGCTCTGGCCGGTACGTACAAGTGGACCACGTCCTACAACGCCAACACCGGCCAGGTGATGTGGACCCAGCAGCCCGCCGCCGGCGGACTTCCCCAGGAGCGGGTCACCAACTCCTACACGCCGACGGCGGGCCTGCCCTCGACCGTCTACGCGGGCAGTGACCCGATCCTCTCGGCAGTCGGCTACGACCACTACGGGCGCACGACACGCGAGGAGTTCGGCGCGTTCGGCAAGCAGCTGTGGGCGTCGTACGAGTACGACGAGCACACCGGAGCGCTGACCCGCGCGGTCACCGATCGGGAGACCGCGCCACAGCGCATCGACGACACCGGCTACAGCTACGACTCGGTGGGGGACGTCACCGGGATCACCACCAGCAGCGGCCAGGACGCCGCCATGGTCACCGACCGGCAGTGCTTCTCGCTCGACGGGCTCCGCCGGATCACCGAAGCCTGGACCGCCCGGGACAACTGCGAGGCGGGCCCTCAGGGCAACGTGGCAGGGCCGGACGCCTACTGGACGTCCTACACCTTCGACACGCTCGGCAACCGAAAGTCGGAGGTACGCCACGAGAGCGTCACCGGCGGCGCCGGTGACATCAGCCGGACGTACACCGTCCCGGCCGCGGGTGCCGCCCGCCCGCACGCGCTGACCTCGGTCTCCGAGACCGGGCCCAGCGGCACCCGGGTCGACCAGTTCGGTTACGACGCGGCCGGAAACACCGACAGCCGCCAGATCCAGAGCGGATCGCAGGCCCTGGAGTGGGACGCAGAGGGCCATCTGGCCAAGCTCACCCAGGGATCGGAGGTCAGCAGCTACCTGTACGACGCCGAGGGCGCCCGCTTCATCCGCCGCGACTCCACCGGTACCACGCTCTACCTTCCGGGGGGCAACGAACTGCTGCTCCCCAAGACCGGTGCGGTGGCGGGCACGCGGTACTACACCGTCGGCTCCAAGACGGTCGCCGTCCGGACCGGGGGCGCGCTCCTCTTCCTCCTGGCGGATCGTCAGGGAACGGCGAGCGTCCAGGTCGACTCCCAGACCCAGGCGGTGACACGACGCAAGACCACCGTCTTCGGTGCTCCCCGGGGCGTACAGGCCAGTGCCTGGGCGGGCCAGCGGACCTTCGTCGGCGGCACCCAGGACGGCGACACCGGCCTGACCCACATCGGGGCACGCGAGTACGACCCGGTCACCGGCCGGTTCATCAGCGTCGACCCGCAACTGGATACCGGCGACACGCAACAACTGCACGCCTACGCGTACGGCAGCAACAATCCCGTCACGTTCAGCGATCCGACGGGTGAGCGGATGTGCGCTGACAGTTGCGCGGCGGGTGAGGCCTGGGTCGGGACGGGGGGCACCTTCCACGAAGGAAGCAGCCCGTCGACCCCCTCCCCGACGTGGACGGTCGGCGACACCGATCGCATCGCCGCCAACACCGTCAGCAGCTACACCTTCACCTACACCGACGACGCCAACCGCCGCCGCAACCAGTACCGCGCTTCGGACCGCCTGGCCAGTCAGACCGCACAGGAGATGCGGTCGGTCTACGGTCAGAAAGCGGCCGCACAGTGGGTCGTCGATGAGCGCAACGCGCTTCGGAGCCGCTATCGGAGCCCGCTCGAGGACTGGTACCTGCCCCGTACGCGGGGAGAGAAGGACTTCCCCACCTATGACGCGTTGCGGCAGCGCAAGACGGACGCCGCGATCATCGAGAGCGCGGCGAGGACCAACCCGCGGGCGAACCAGCTGGCCAGGGCGTCCAAGATCGGTGGGCGAGTCCTGCTCGGCGTAGACGTCGGCATCGGCATCTACGAGGTCGCGACAGCACCCGAGGGAGAGAAGGTCCGCACCGCAGCCAGGGAAGCGGGAGGCATCGCCGGCGCCGTGGCCGGAGCCAAACTGGGCGGTATGATCGGCCTGTCCATCGGTAGTGCCTTCCCAGGCCCTGGATCAGCCATCGGACTTGTCGCAGGCGGCGTCATCGGCGCGGCGATCGGGAGCACCGCCGGTCGGAAGATCGGGAACTGGGTGGGGGGACTGTTCAAGTGACGGAGCCAACGCGGGGCATCGTCCTGACGGTTGCGCTTCGGGAAGGTGACGATCTGCTGGTGGCTGAGCTGCGGGCGGGGGTGCTGGTCCGGCAGTCACGACTGCCGGGGTGTCAGATTCCTGAGCTTCGGTCTCTCCCGGTGCGGGTGATCCGCCACGACCGGGGCGTCTCGCTGATCGCCCCGGCTGCCGACGGCGGTGTCCCCGTGCACGTCGCGGACGGCGTGGGCGAGGAGTTCACGACCCTCCCCACCTCCCCGGCCTCGGACCTGCAGCCAGGCCAGTACCACGTGCTGCAGGACGGGACCACCGTGCTGGTCGGTGCGGAGTACCGGTCAGACCTCGGCACTGTGCGCAGGGTCCACCGACTGCCCTGGCGAGCAACGGCCTGGGAGGAGGTCCCGGTCCCGGAGCGCTACGTCGTCCTGGGTGCGACCAGCACCCCTGAGGAGCCGCTGGTGTTGTCTGGCGGCAGACTGCAGACGACGGGCCGCTCGGGCGAGCCGTACCCGGTCCCCGTGCTGGTCACCCCGGCGCCCACCGGAGGCGGATGGAGTGAGCTTGACTTCACCGGGTGGGGTCGGCCGTCGGTCGGCTGGCGCGACAGGCTCGGCCGGCCCCTGGTGGACCCGCGCACAGGCGCTCTCGCGGCGGCGACCGGAGCAGGGGACCTCTGGTGCATGGCGACCGAGTTCGGCGAGTGGTGGGAACACATCCTGCTCTACGCGGCGGACTCGGCCGACCAGTCGTGGTCGTTCATCCGTCTTCCCCTCGACGAACTGGCAGGGTGCCCCTCGGTTGCGGCAGACGGTGTCACCGCCGTCTCGGCCAAGGGAAGGCTCCTGAACTATGTGCGTGGTACGGGCCGGTGGACGTCTTCGGACCTGAGCCCCGTGCTGCGCGGGCTCCACCCCGGCGCCGCGGACGGAGTCACCGTCACCGACATGGTGGTGGCGGGGGATCGCCTGGTGCTTGTCGTCGATCTCTCTGCCGGGGGACCGCCCGAGGGGAAGGTCGTCTGTTCGCTCCCATTGGACGGGAGGTCCGCCGAGCTCATCTTTGAGGCCGCGGATCCGGACTGCTCAGTGCGCGCCCTGACGGTCTGATCATCGGAGTTGCCATCGAGGGCCCCGTTCCTCCGACAGGAGGGGCGGGGCCCTTCTCCATCCCGACGATCGTCCTCAAGCAGCGCCCCCGCAAACGCCCCGCACTCATCACCACCGCCTGCCTGCTGCTGGGGCCGGCCGCGCCCCTGGCCGTCCAGGCCCGATACGGAGCCTGACCCCGGCAAGCCTGACAGGCCCCAGGCTGCCGCCCCGCCCCGCCCGTCCCGCCCGCCCCGCAAGAGGCGGGGCGGCAGCCTCCCCCGGCCGACTGGCTACCCGTCCGCCTTCCCCAACACCTTCACCGCTTCGTCCTCGGCGCCGGCCCGCCGGTAAGCCTCGGCGGATGCCTCGCGCGTGGTGCGTACCTCGCCGGCTAGGCGTCCGGCGGCGAGGAGGGTGTCGGCGAGTTCGCCGAGCGCCTCGCCCTCGCGGTACGCGTCGTCCAGCTCGCGGAACACGGCGGCGGCACGCTCGCCGACCTCCACCGCCTGACCGTACGCTCCGGTGCCCCGCCACGCGGTGCCGAGGTTGTTCCACGCCATGCCTTCGTTGTGGCGGTCGTCGAGGTCGCGGTAGATGTCGAGGGCGTGCTGGTAGGCGTCGAGGGCGTCGTCGAAGCGGCGCAGATCCTTGAGGGCGAGGCCGAGGTTGTTCCACGCCGCGCCTTCGCCGTGGCGGTCGCCGAGGTCGCGGTAGATGTCGAGGGCGTGCTGGTAGGCGTCGAGAGCCTCGTCGAAGCGGCGCAGCCCAGCAAGGGCGAGGCCGAGGCTGTTCCACGCCGCGCCTTCGTTGTATCGGTCGCCGAGGCTGCGGTGGATGTCGAGGGCGCTTTGGTGGGCGTCGAGGGCGTCGTCGAAGCGGCGCAGCCCGGCGAGGGCGAGGCCCACACCGTCCCATGCCAAGCCTTCGCCGTGATGGTTGCCGAGGCCGCAGTTGATGTCGAGGGCGCTTTGGTGGGCATCGAGGGCCTTGTCGAAGCGGCGCAGCTCCTGGAAGGCGTTGCCGAGGCTGTTCCACGCGATGCCTTCGCCGTGTCGGCTGCCGAGAGAGGTGGCCGCGTCGTGGGCCAGGGTGGCGACGACCAGGGCGTCCTGCAGATACCGGCGTGAACGCAGGTAAACCCCCAGAAGGGACACCAGCTCCACGGTGACCTCACGATGACCGCCAGCACGCGCGGCATGGACAGTGGCGACGAGATTGGCGCGCTCCGCATCCAGCCAGGCCATCGCTGCGCCCCGGTCGGGGAAGTGCTTCTTGTCACCGCCCGCGGCGGGGTTCAGATGGACGATGGCTGCTCGCGAGGTGCGGGCATAGTACTCGAAGAGGCGGGTCAGGGCTTTGGCGCTCTGCTGGGGGTTCTGCCGGGCCTGTTCGGCGGCGTAGGCACGGACGAGGTCGTGCATCCGCCAGCGTCCGGTGTCGGGGTCCTGCCGGATGAGACTGGCCCTGGACAGGGCGACCAGCCGGGCCCGGACATCCTTGAGTTTGGTGATGCCGGTGACGGCGGCTGCGGTTTCGGTGGACAGGTCGGGTCCGGGGTTGACCGCGAGGAGGCGGAACAGCTCGGCCTGGGGCAGGACCAGCCGTCGGTAGGAGCGCTCCAGCACGGCGCGTACCGCCCTCGGTCCGTCCTCCAGGACGTCGAGGCGCTCGTCGAGGTCTTCCAGGTCCTGGGCGAGCTGGCCTGGTGTGAGGGAGCGGTCCGCGGCGAGCTGGGAGGCGGCGATCTGCAGGGCCAGTGGCAGGTGCCCGCACAGTTCGGCGACCCTGGCCGCGCCGTCGGGATCCGCGGCGATGCGCCGGTCCTTGGGCAGAGTGATGCGCAGCGCGGTGTCCATGAGGGTGACGGACTCCTCGGGGCCGAGGACGTCGAGGTCGATCAGGCGGGCGCCAAGAGCGGCCGCGAAGTTGTCGCGGGAGGTGACCAGCAGCCGGTGCGGTCCGTTCCCAGGGTGGAGATGCTCGACCTGCTCAACGGCGCAGGCATTGTCGCCGAGGACCAGGATCCGCTCCCCGGCCTGTGCCCGGGTGGCGAGCCGGGCACGGTAGAGGGCGGCACGCTGGTCCGTCTCGGGGGGAATCTGCTCGGGCTCGACGCCGAGAGCGCGCAGGGCAGCATCCAGGGCTTGGCCGGCGTCAAGGACCGTGTCGTCGTAGCCGTGCAGGTCCAGGAACAGCACACCGGTGAACAGACCGCGCTTGAGGGCGGCGTGGGCGGTGGCGAGGCCGAGGGTGGTCTTGCCCATCCCTCCCATCCCGAGCACCGACGCCACCACCACTGCCTTCGTGGCCGGCCCCGTACCGCCGTCGGCGGCCGTGGGGTCCAGGATCGCCAGGAGGTCCTCCAGGTCTTCGGTGCGGCCGGTGAAGCCGGGTGGGACAGCCGGCGGAGGAGCCAGCGGCGCCGGCACCGGTTGTGCGACGGATGCCGGATCGGGGAGGGGGCCGTGGTGATGGTGAACGTTGACGTCCCGGCCGGCCTGGTGGACGATCCCGCTGCCGGTGGTGTCGGCCCGCATCTGGGTGTGCTCGACACGGCTGCGCTCGCCGATCGCCGCATGCGCGATGTCACCTCCGGCACCGACCGCACCCTCGCCGGAAGCTTCGACCTTCCGCGACGAGGACCCTCCCGCCGCGGTGCCCGGACCTGCTTCCGCAACCGTGTCTCCGGGCCCGGCGGAGGACGGAGCCTTTGGCTGTCCTGCTTCCCTTTCGTCCGGCCCGGCCGATGGGCCGCTGCTTTCCGGGACGGCCTTGCCGAACGGCTTCTTGTCCCTGGTCCAGGGCAGACGGGGTGTCACGGGCGCGGTCCGCTCAGGTCGATGCCGGTGATGTCGCCTCCTGCGGCGATCGAGCCTGCTCCGGTGGCGCGTACCTCGCGCTTGTCGATCCCGGGCACGGCCTCGTTCCCGGCCTGAGCAGCCGGGCTACCGCCCCCGGCCCCGGCCCCGGCTGTGGTGATGTTGCCGGCGGCGGCGATGCCGCCTTGCTCGGAGTGGACCGTCACCTCCCGCACGCCCCCACCGGGTGCCCCCGCGGCCGGTGCGGGGGCCGTTGCGGCCCCGCCGGCACCAGCACCGGCACCAGTACCGGCACCTGTACTGCTGCCGGTCCCGCCCGGGGTCCGCCGCAGCTCACGTACCGTCAGCACCAGGCCCGCCAGGGAGGCCACCGCGCCGACTACGCTCGCGATCTTGTCCGCGCTCTCCAGGTCCACCAGCACCGCGACCAGCACCAGACCGGCCCCGGCCACAGCACAGCCCGCCGCCACGGCCCACCACATCCACCGGCGCACCCGCGCCACCCCCAACTCCATGCCGACACAGCCCCCGTGGCCGGGATTCTCCCACCCACAGGACCGACACCGCGCTCGAACACCCACCCCCGAACCGACCCACTCGCACCCTGCCCGGCCGGGACCACCCCGCCGCCCTGCCCGCTGCCGACGGCGCGTGCTTCCGCCGGGACATCCGAACACGGCAGGCACCGGCAGGTGCCGGGGCACGGGCACGCCACTGCGCGAGCGAGCGCTTGGCCGACGACGAGCGGCCGGGTCTGAGCGGCTGGGCCCAAGCGGTACCAGCCGGCTACCCGTCCGTCTTGCCCAGCACCTTTTCCGCTTCGTCATCGGCGCCGACTGTCCGGTAGGCCGCTGCGGATGCCTCGCGGACGGCCCTTACCTCAACAGTTGGCCGTCCGGCTGCCTGCAGGGTGTCGGCGAGCTCGCCCAGTGCCTGGCCCTCGCGGTACGGGTCGTCCAGCTCGCGGAACACGGCCACAGCACGCTCGCCGGCCTCCACGGCCTGCTCGTACGCCCCGGTGCTCCGCCATGCGGTGCCGAGGTTGTTCCAGGCCGGGCCTTCGCGGTGGCGGTCGCCGAGGTCGCGGCGGATGTCGAGGGCGCGTTGGTGGGCGGCGATGGCGTCGTCGAAGCGGCGCAGCTTCTGGAGGGCGAGGCCGAGGTTGTTCCACGCACCGCCTTCGCCGTGGCGGTCACCGAGGGCCTGGTAGATGTCGAGGGAGTGTTGGTGGGCGGCGATGGCGTCGTCGAAGCGCCGCAGCTCCCTGAGGGCGAGGCCGAGGTTGTTCCACGCCGTGCCTTCGCCGTGGCGGTTGTCGAGGGTCTGGTGGATGTCGAGGGAGTGTTGGTGGGCGTTGAGGGCGTCGTCGAAGCGCCGCAGCTCCTGGAAGGCGTTGCCGAGGTTGTTCCACGCACCGCCTTCGCGGTGGCGGTCGCCGAGGGAGGTGGCCGCATCGTGGGCGAGGGTGGCGACGGCCAGGTCGTCCTGCAGATACCGGCGTGACCGCAGGTAGTCCCCCAGAAAGAATGCCAGTTCGATGGTGGTCTCGCGGTGGCCGGCGGCGTGTGCGGTGTGGACGGCGGCGACGAGGTTCACGCGTTCGGCGTCCAGCCAGGCCATCGCCGCACCCCAGTCCTTGAACTGCAGCCCTCGGCTGCTGCTGTTCGTCGTCGGGTCCAGGTGGGCGTCCGCGTTGCGTGCGGTGAGGGCGTAGTGGTCCAGGAGGCGGTGCAGAGCGGTGCGGGTGTGCTGTGGGCTCTGCCGGGCTTGTTCGGTGGCGTAGGCGCGGACGAGGTCGTGCATGCGCCAGCGTCCGGTGTGGGGGTCCTGGCGGATGAGACTGGCCTTGGAGAGGGCGACGAGCCGGTTGCGGACGTCCCGGGTCTTGGTGATGCCGGTGGTGGCGGCGGCGGTCTCCGTGGACAGGTCGGGTCCGGGGTTGACGGCCAGGAGCCGGAACAGTTCGGCGTGGGGGAGGGCCAGGCGGCGGTAGGAGCGTTCCAGCACGGCGCGTACCGCCCGTGGTCCGTCTTCCAGGACGTCGAGGCGCTCGCCGAGGTCTTCCAGGTCCTGGGCGAGCCGGCCGGGTGTGAGGGTACGGTCCGCGGTGAGCTGGGCTGCGGCGATCTGCAGGGCGAGCGGAAGGTGTCCGCACAGCTCGGCGACCCGGGCCGTGCCGTCGGGGTCGGCGGCGATCCGCCCGTCCTTGGGCAGGGTGATGCGCAGTGCGGTGTCCATCAGCGCCATGGACCGGTCGGGGGTGAGGACGTCGAGGTCGATCAGGCGGGCGCCGAGAGCGGCGGCGAAGTCGTCGCGGGAGGTGACCAGCAGCCGGTGCGGGCCGTTTCCTGGATCGAGATGCTCCACCTGCCCGGCTTCGCAGGCGTTGTCGGCCACGACCAGGACCCGCTGGCCGGCCCGGGTGCGGGCGGCGAGCTGGGCGCGGTAGAGGGCTGCGCGTTGGTCGGTCTCGGGCGGGATCCGTTCGGGGTTGGTGCCCAGGGCGCGCAGGGCTGCGTCCAGGGCCTGGCCGGCGTCGAGGGTGGTGTCGTCGTAGCCGTGCAGGTCCAGGAACAGCACCCCGGTGAACAGGCCCCGCTCCAGGACGGTCTCGGCGACGGCCAGGGCGAGGGTGGTCTTGCCCATCCCGCCCATCCCCAGCACGGACGCCACCATCACCGCCTCCGGGTGCGATTCGCCCGCGGCAGCCGTGGGGCCGGGACTGCTGCCGGGGGAAGGGTCCAGGAGGGCAAGAAGGTCTTCCAGGTCCTCGTCCCGGCCGGTGAACCCCCGCGGCACGCCACGCGGAGGCGCAATCGGCGGCAGCACCGGCCCGGCCGGCTCCACCACCTGCCCGACCGGCACGAGCCCGTCCGAAGGCCCCGCCGTGACCGATGTGCTGTTGCTGTCGAATTCATCGACATCCCTGACGAGAGCCCCATACATTTTCCGCCAGTGGCGAATATCCCCAATCGGCCCTTCCAGCGGGAATCCTTCTTTTTCGGAATGCTTTTCGCAGGCAGTGTGGAAGGCGGCGATCTTGTCCCAGCTCGGAACGCGGAAGGTGCCGTTCTTTCCTTCCAGGAGCTCGCTGATCGCGCTGGTATTCAGGACCGAGCCCGATTCCTTGACGAGCTGCGGCCCGGTGGGGCTGCCGGCATCGACCCGCAGGTCTTTCAGCCGGCGGGCGAACTCGCGCAGAGCGTCCTGTGCTTGTGGGCTGTGTCCTGGCGCCATCGTGGCCCCCTGCCTGTCCTTCTCCCGCACCGCCGGCCGGTGCGCGAGTCCCGCGCGGCAGGCCGGGGTGTCCTCCCCTGGTCCACGGACCCGCGGCCTGACCGCGGTCTCCGACGCAGCCCTTGCGGGTGGGCACCGGTGGCCGGGCGTGCGGTCCGCGGTTGTCCGTACCGGTCCGTGATCGTCCGCCGGACCGGCCTCCAACCCTAGTGCTCACCTGCGTGGATGGGGGGCGTTTCCGGGATGGTCCGGGTGTGTCCGCGGATCGTCCCCGGGGCCTTCCCGGCCGGGATCGTGGTGCCTCAAGCCGGCCGGCTGACCCGTGTTCACCACGACCCGCAAGGGGAGGACCTGATGTCCCGCAAGCAGCAGCGCACCCGGAACGAGAAGACCCCGCGCACCCCGGTGGTCCCCGAGCAGCCGACCGCACCCCGCCACGACCAGGAGCCGGCCCCGGCCTCTGCCGGTGACCGGCTCGCCGGGCAAGCCGTCCGCGGTGCCGCCACCGGCACCTTCCGCTCGGTCACCGACTGGCTCATCGAGCAGATCACCGAGCACTTCGGCTAACCCACCCGCCCCTGCTGGGGGCCGGCGCCCACACCGGGCACCGGCCCCCGGCAGGGGCGGTCCCGACCGCGCCTCCGAACCGTCAGCGCCTCCGAGCCTCTGCCGCACCGATCACCGCCCACCCCCGGCAGAGAGAATCCTCGGCTATGACGTGGTGGCGGGTGGTGGGCGGGGCCGGAATGCGAACCGGGCGTGTGGCGTGATTTTCTGGCGACCGGTTTCTGATACCGCGCCAGCCCGGAATTCCTGCCTGATCCCGGACCTTATTGGGCGGGAATTTCGGCGAGGCCGTGAGGGATGCTTTCGGCTCAGTCCGCACAGCTTCTGCGGCGGGATCTGCTGACAGTGTAGAACTGATACAGGAGCAGGTCGGGGATCTTGCCACCCCCAGACCGGCCGCCCGCCCACCAAGCCCCGGCACCTCCCCTAGTCAGCCAGTAGTGACCAGCACTCCTGCCGGACGGTCACTGGATCGCCTCGCCTGGGCCGCCCGCCCCCTGAAGCGAAGCGGAAGGGGGCTCGTT
>NZ_BPRL01000013.1:0-195817 GCF_045862635.1 Kitasatospora sp. NE20-6 | reverse complement strand
GCCTACGGCTACGAGAAGCGCTTCGGCCTCGTCCACGTCGACTACGACACCCTGGTCCGCACCCCCAAGACCAGCGCCCGCTGGTACTCCGAGGCCATCCGCACCAACAGCCTCGACCACGGCATCGACCCGCGGTGACCGACCACGGTGCGTGACCGCCCCGCGTGACCAAGACCGGCTTCGCTCGTTCCTCTCACGTGCGAGCCATTCACGCGGCGCGGTCGCGCCCGACAGTGCTGGCGGCAGGCGGCGCGATCCTTGCCCAGCTGTGGGGGTTTGGGCTGGGGGTCTGCGACGCCCGTGCCGTCGACGGGCCGGGGCCCGGCCTGCTCGACCGGGCCGGGATCCCGGCCCTGCTCGTCCCGGCCGACGGGGAGGTGCTCCCCGTCGGCCGGATCCGGCAGGCGGAGCCCGTCGGCGCTCTGCTCCGCGACCGCATCAGGCTCGACGGCCTGCCCCTTCCCGGGCAGGCCGCGGCCGTACCGGACGCCTTCGCCATCGCCTCCGTCCTGCTCACCGCCGTCCCCCCGCCGTCGCAGGGGGACGGCGGTTCCGTCTCCGGCACCGGGCCCCGCCCGATGACCGCCCCCGGGGCGACCGGCCCCGCGGGAACCGGCCCGGCGGCCTCGGACGACCCGGCGCCGGGCACCGGCACCGCCGTTCCGGGCACCGCGGCGGCCGGTGCTGCGACGGACGGTGCCGCAGCGGCCTGCACCTCGGCGGACGGTGCCCCGGCGGCAGTCCCCGCGGACCTCCCGGACGGCACGTCGTCCGCGGCCCACGGCACGTCCGGGGCCGTGGCGCACCTCGCCGCCGGAGCCGGTGACACCACCGCGGGCCCCGGCGACGGCCGGCCCGGCGGCCCGCTGTCCGCCGCACCCGTCGTCCGGGCCGGCGGCCACAGCACGGTGGCCGTCGCCGCCCCGATCGCGGCGGGCCTGCTGCTCACCGGCCTGGCGATGTACCGGCACCGCGGGCTGCCCCGCGGCCACTGAGCAGCCCTCCGCCCCGCTCCCCCACCCGCCGGGGTCTCAGCGGAAGACTCCCGGCGGGGGCGCCGGGGAGGGCATCGCGTCCTCGTCGGTGACCGGGGTGGCACCGGCGGTGAAGTCGGCGAGGCCGCGGCCGTGCTCGACCCGTCCGAGGGCGGAGTCGGAGGCCACCCGGCGGCCGAGCTCGTCCAGGGGCAGCGGCCGGACGGCGGCCGCCAGCACCAGGTTGCCGAAGCGCCGTCCGCGCAGCACCGCCGGATCGGCCACCAGGCAGACCTCGGGGAACACCGCCCGCAGGGTGGCCGCCTGCGCGCGGGCGAAGGCCAGCCCGGCGCCGTCGGTGATGTTGACGACCAGGCGGCCGTCCGGGGCGAGCGCGCGGGCCGCCAGCGCGGCGAACTCCACGGTGGCGCAGTGCGCGGGCACCCGGGCGCCGGAGAAGACGTCCGCGATCACGAGGTCGGCGCCGCCCTCGGGCGCGCGTTCCAGCACGGCGCGGGCGTCCGCGCCGCGCACCCTGATCTGCCAGCCGCGTTCCAGCGGCAGCTGGGTGCGTACGAGTTCGGTGAGCGCGGTGTCGATCTCGGCGACCTGCTGGCGGGACCGCGGCCGGGTGGCGGCGACGTAGCGGGGCAGCGTGAGCGCGCCGCCGCCGAGGTGGAGGGCGGTGACCGGGCGGCCGGGCGGGCCGGCGAGGTCGATCAGGTGGCCGATCCTGCGCTGGTACTCGAAGCCGAGGTGGGTGGGGTCGGCGAGGTCGACGAGGGACTGCGGTGCGCCGTCGAGCAGGAGCTGCCAGGCGCGCGGACGGTCGCGGTCGGGGCGCAGCTCGGCGGTTCCGGAGTCCACGGCGGCGGTGAGCGGGCCCTGCCGGTGGCTGCGCCCGTCGGCGGGGGTGTCCGTCGCGGCGGTGTCCGGCTCGGCCGGTGGACGGGCCTTGCCGGCCCGGTTGGTGCGTCCCATGGGGACCATTATCGGCGGGTCGGGCGGCAGGTCGGGCGGCGGTTCCTGCGGGCTGCCGCGGCGCGGGGTGGGGCGGCAGAGGCGGCGGCAGTGGCGGGCGGGCCGGTTCAGAAGGGTCCGAGGCCGCCTGCGGTCAGGGTGCAGGCGGCCTCGCAGAGGGCGGAGCGCAGCACCCAGGCGTCGGTGGGCCGGGCCGGGGTCTGCGGGTCGGCGGGCGGCATCACCCAGCGCGGGTCGGTGGGGGGCAGGAGGACGGCCCCGGGTGTACAGGAGCTGCCGGGCAGGTGCCAGTTGCGTGCGGTGCCGGCGGGGACGAGGAAGGAGACGGCGGCGCCCCCGCGGCTCTGCAGGACGGCTCCGCAGGCCCGGCGGAGGCGGAGGATGTCGACGGTCTCCAGTCCGTGGCGGACGGCGACGGTCACCGTGTCGTAGAGGGCTGCGGGGGGTGTGCGCCCGTCCGCGGTCCCGGGTGTCCCGGTGGCGGCGGCCGGGCCGCTGCCGGTGCCGCCGCCGGCCGACGGGCCGCCGTCCGTCCCTTCGGGCAGCAGGGCCGGGGCCACTCCGGCCGGCAGCCCTGGGGCGGCGGGCCGGTGGTACTGCGACACTCGGGTGGCCATGGGGACCTCCTGTCACCTCGTCAGGTCGGGAGCCCTGCACCGCCCGGAGGTGTGGGGGTGGGCGGCGGGGCTTCCGCGTATCAGGACAACGCGACCGGGGGTCGGAAGGCCACGGGCAGGGCGGCGGCAAGACATGGCATTTCATGGCAGAACCCGCCAACCAGGCCCGCAATGTCCGCAATTGCCCCGGATCTTTCCCTGCACGCTGAGCATCCGCGCCGTCACTGGAGGTACTGTCGGCCCCGGCGCCGCCCGGTCACCCCGCCGGGCGTGCCACGGCGCGGCAGTCGCCGCGGCACCACCTGTACGACCCTCGGAGCGCAGCCATGGCAGCCACGAGCCCCGACGGGCCCCGGCCCGCACCGGCCGCCCCCAACCCGGTGATGCGCGCGCTGCGCGGCGACCGCTCGCCGGGCGAGTTCGCCACGGCGGTGCGGCGGGCCGCGCGGGAGATCGGCGAGCACGTGTCGTGCGACGCGCGGTACGTCGGCCGGGTGGAGGCCGGTGAGATCCGCTGTCCCAACTACGCGTACGAGCGGGTGTTCCGGCACATGTGGCCGGACCGGTCGCTGGCCGATCTCGGCTTCGCGCCGCGGACGGCGGCCCGGCGGCGGGGGTCGGGCGCGGCGCCGCGGCTGCCGGTGCCAGAATCACCACCGGCAGAGGCAGTTGACGACCCGCACCATCGTGACGAGGAGAACGACGACGTGCACCGCCGTACGTTCCTGACCGGCGGCTCGACCGCCCTGGCGGCCGCGCTCGGCCTGGACGGCGAGAGCCTCCCCGACGCCGCCGCGGCCGTGCCCGCGCGGCCCGTTCCGGCCCTGCGCAGGGTCGGTGCGGCCGAGGCCGAGGGGGTCGAGCGCGCTGTCCGCGACATCCGGCTGCTCGACGACGCGCACGGCGCCGACGCGCTCTTCGAGCGGGCGGGGCAGTCGCTGCGGCACGCGTACGTGCTGCTCAACGAGGGCGTCTACAGCGCGGCGACCGAGCGCCGCCTGCAGGCCGGGGCGGGTGAACTCGCCATCTCCGTCGGCTGGCTGGCGCACGACTCGAACCGGCTGGCGGACGCCCGCTCGTTCTACGCGGAGGCGGTCGCGACCGCGCGGATGGCGGGCGACGCCGGGCTGGAGGCGCACGTCTTCTGCAACAGCGCGTTCCTCGCGCGGGACGCCGGCCGGCCGCGCGAGGCGCTGCGGGCGGCGCAGGCCGGGCAGGCGGCGGCCCGCGGCCTCGGGTCGGAGCGGCTGCTGGCGCTGCTGGCGCTGCGCGAGGCCGGGGGCTGGGCGCAGTTGAACGACCGGGCCGCGTGCGAGCGGGCGCTGTCGCGGGCGGCCGGCCTGTTCGACCGGGGGCCGTCGGAGGCGGACCCGGAGTGGATGTCGTTCTTCGGGGAGGCCGAACTCGTCGGCCTGGAGGCGCAGTGCTGGTCGGCGCTGGGCGAGTGGGAGCTGGCCGCGGACCGGGCCGGGCGGGCGATAGCGCTGCAGGATCCGCACTTCGTCCGCAACCGGGTGCTGTACACGGCGGAGCTGGCGCACGACCGGCTCGGTCTCGGTGATCCCGCGGGCGCCGCCGAGCAGGGCTCGGCGGCGGTCGTCCTGCTGGGCGAGGTGCGGTCGGCCCGGATCCGCGGCATGCTCGCCGGCACCGCCGGGCGGCTGGGCGCGCACCGGGCGGTGCCGGAGGTGGCGGACTTCCTCGACGCGTACGCGGACGCGACGGGGGCCGCCTGAGCGTCCGTCAGTCGAGGTGGCTGTGGTCGTTCCAGAACTCGACGGCGGGCAGGCCGTACTCCCAGGAGAGCACGGAGAGGGCGGCGGTGCCGAGCTTGAAGCGCTGCGCGTACTCGGGTGCCAGGCCGAGCCAGCGGGCGGTGAGGATGCGCAGCAGGTGGCCGTGGGCGAAGAGCACGACGTCGCGGTCGGCGCAGTGCATGGTGGTGGTGTCGGGGTGCGGCACGCCGTGGGTGTCGTTGAGTTCGGCGAGGAGGCCGTCGACGCGGGCGGAGACCTCGCCGAGCTTCTCGCCGCCGGGCACGCCGTCGCGCCAGATCAGCCAGCCGGGGTGGTCGGTGTCGCGGATGTCGAGGCCGGTGCGGCCCTCGTAGCGGCCGTAGTCCCACTCCAGCAGCGCGTCGCAGTCGGCGGCGCGGTCGCCGAAGCCGGCGAGTTCGCAGGTCTCGCGGGCACGGGAGAGCGGGCTGGTGAGGACGACCGCGTCCTTCAGGCCGTTCCAGGGGGCGCGGGCGAGGCGGGTTCCGAGGGCGCGGGCCATCGCGCGGCCCTCCTCGGTGAGCGGCACGTCGGTGCGGCCGGTGTGGCGGCCGGTGGCCGACCAGGCGGTCTCGCCGTGGCGGACGAGCACGATGCGGGCGGGCATGGGAGGACTCCTCGGAACGGGGTGAGCGGCGGCCTGGCTCGCCATTGAGGGCCGACTCCCCCATGATCCCGCACCCGGGGGCGGCCTGCGGATCGTGGGCCCCGGTCCCGGGGGCGGGGTGGCGATCCGGAGGAGGCGACACCGATTGTCGGTGCCGGATGCAACACTGGGCCGCACCATGAACGTCTCGCACCTGGGGCAGTCAGAGCCGCTCGCGCAGCGGCTCTCCGAGCTGCGCGGCCGGGCGCCGCAGCGCAGTCTCGACGCCCGCGCGCTCGCCGCGCTCGCCGCCAATCCCGGCTGTCGCCGCCGGTCCCTGCTGGACGCCGCGGGCGTCGACAAGGGCGCGATCGCCCGCCAGTTGGGGCGTCCGGCGCCGTTCGGCCAGTCCCCGTTCGCGCTGGCCCGCGGCAACGTCTTCGAGGCCCGGCTC
Source organism: Kitasatospora sp. NE20-6 (assembly GCF_045862635.1). NCBI lineage: Bacteria > Bacillati > Actinomycetota > Actinomycetes > Kitasatosporales > Streptomycetaceae > Kitasatospora > Kitasatospora sp. NE20-6. Next base: position 190,430 of record NZ_BPRL01000013.1, on the reverse strand, counting down.
AAGCAGGACGGCTACGCGGCCCTGCTGGAGCCGCTCCGCCGCCACCTCGGGCTGCCGGAGGCCGGCGCCCCGCCGGCCGTGCCCGACCTGCTGCGCCGGTCGTCCCCGGCGGTGCGGGCCGGGCGCACCCGGGAGGTGCTCGCGGCCGCGGCGGCGGACCCCTCCGCCTGGACGCTGCTCGACCACCCGATGCTGCGGCTCACCGTGGCCGGCAGCCCCGCCTACCTGGAGCCGGACGCCCTGCTCGTGCACGGCGGCCGCTGCACCGTGGTGGAGATCAAGTCGTTCCCGTTGCTGGACGGTTCGGCCGACCCCGCGAAGGTCGGCGCGGCCGCGCGGCAGGCAGCGGTGTACGTGCTGGCGCTGCAGGAGACGGCCGCCGCGCTGGCCGGGGAGGAGCCCGCGGACGACCCGTACGCGGTGCAGGAGCTGCCCGGCAGCCCGCGCACGGACGTGCTGCTCGTCTGCCCGAAGGACTTCTCCAACCGGCCGACGGCCGCGGTGGTCGACGTCCGCCGCGAGCTGGCCACGACCCGCCGCCAGCTGACCCGGATGACCGGCGTCGGCAGCCTGGTGGACGCCCTCCCCGAGGGCACGAGCTTCGACCTGGCCCCGGACGACGCGGGCGCTCCGACCCGGCCCGCCGGGGAGCTGGAGGCCGCGCTCGGCGCGGTGCCGGCGGCGTACGGCCCGGACTGCCTCTCCGCCTGCGAGCTCGGCTTCCACTGCCGTGCCCAGGCACGGTGCGGCGACTCCGTCGACCAGCTCGGCCGGGGCGTGCGCGGGGAGCTGGGGTCGATCCGCACGGTGACCGGGGCGCTGGCCGCCGCGGAGGCAGTGCCGGGCGACGGCGGGGGCGCCGCGGACGCGGAGGCGGACGAGGCGGCCGCACGGCTGCGCCACGCGGCGGCGCTGCGGGCCGAGGCCCTCGCGGGGACGCCCTGATGGCGGGCGCCCGCGGCCGGGGGTGCCGCCGATGAGCCTGCTCGGAACCCTCGCGCGGTTGCAGGCGGTGCGCAGCGGCCGGGCCGAGCCGCTGGCGACCGTGCGGCACCGGCACCTGTCGGACCGGCCGATGGTGGTGATCCCGCTGGCCGCGGCCGGCGAGGCCGGTGCGCCGCTGGCGGTGATGCTGGGCACCGACCGGGAGGCCCCGCGCCTGCACATCGTGCCGCAGCCGCTGAACCGCACCCAGCGCTTCGACTTCCTCGCCCGCTTCGGTGCCGACCTGCTGCCGTACATGGCGTCCTTCGCCCAGGACGTCGAGCACATCGAGGGCTCCGAGCGTGACGCGGAGTCCGGGGAGAAGGTGCCGGTCGTCCGGGAGCTGTGCGCGGACGCGCCGCAGCTGGTGGTGCCCAACCAGGGGTCCGTCCAGCACCTGGCGCTGATCGGCCGCTCGACGCGGTTCCGCCGCACCGCGGAGGATCCGGACCCGGGGCCGTACCCGGCGCCGACGCAGGTGCCGCTGCTCGGGCGCTGGCTGACGCACGTCACCGACCGTGCGCAGGTGCCGGGCTCCAGCCTGCTGCTGCCGCTGACCTCGCTGCTGGCCCGGCACTGGGCGACCGGCCAGAGCCACCTGGAGGACCAGCACCTGGCCGCCCGGCTGGCGTGGCACGGCCCGCCGGGCGGCGCCGGGGGCGCGCAGGCCGCGGAGTACGTCGAGACGGCGCGCGACGCGCGGGGGCAGCTGCTGCACCCGCCGGCCGGTCCGGCGACCGATCCGAGCTTCGACGAGGTGCTGCTGGCTCCGGCGATCACCCGGCACGACGCGGCGCTCGCCACCGCGCGGGGCGCCGCGGACGCCGGGGACACCGCGGCGGCGGCCCGCGCGGAGCTGGTGGTGAAGCAGGCCGCCGAGCACCTGCACGGCGTGTTGGAGCAGGTGCTGCTGCCGGTCTGGGCGGACGTCTGGCGGGGCCTGGACCTGCTGCGGACGCTGCCGCCGGGCGCGCACGTCGCCGAGCGGTGGGAGGGCGACCGCTGGTCGTACACCGGCCACCGGGACCGGGTGGCGGCCGGGGAGCCGCCGCAGCCGCGGCAGGACGACGCGGTGACCGCGGCCCGCAAGCTGGCGCAGCGCGAGCGGGAGCAGGTGCGGGTGGAGGTGCAGGAGGCGCTGGACGACCCGCTGGCGATGGCGGAGCACCGGCTGGCGGGCGAGGCCTTCGCCGGCGAGGTGGTGGCGCTGGTGCCGGAGTACGACACGTCGGGGCGGTCGCCGAAGCCGCGGCCGCTGCTGGTGGTGCGCACCACGGACCGTCCGCACGCCGACCCGGGCCGGGAGGTGCACCGTGCGCACGGGCCGTCCGCGCAGCGCGGGGTGGTCGCCGGTGCGGACGCCGCGGAGGGCACGGTCACGGTGCGGGTGGTGTCGGGCATGGGCCGGCGCAAGGAGCCGGAGCCGGGCAGTCTGCCGGAGGTCGGTGAGCGCGTGGTGTTCACGCTGTTCGAGCTGGCGCCGCGCCAGTCGGCGCCGCTGCCGGATCCGGAGGACACCCCGTGGACGCACGGCGGTCCGCCGGGTGGTGTGCCGGGTGGTGTGCCGGGTGCGCCCGGCGGGACGGAAGAGTGGGAATGACGGGCGGTACGACTGCCGACCAGGCACCGGGTGCGGCGGCCGACGCCGCCGTGGCCGCGATCCTCGACGCCGCCGTGCGGCCCGCCGTGGGTGCCCCGCGCGGGGTGGTGGTGGACTCGCCGCCCGGCGCGGGCAAGTCGACCCTGGTGGTGCGGGCGGCGCGTGAGCTGGTGGCGGCCGGCGAGCGGCTGATGATCGTGGCGCAGACGAACAGCCAGGTCGACGACCTGGTGGACCGCCTCGCCGTGAAGGGTCCGGAGCTGACCGTCGGCCGGCTGCACGCGGGCGACACCCGCCCGGCCCCGGAGGCGCTGCGGCACCCCGGGGTGACGGCCTCGGAGAAAGTCGCCGACCTGCTGGAGCACGACGTGGTGATCTCCACCGCGGCGAAGTGGCAGTGGGTGAGGACCGAGGCGCCGTGGCGGCACGCGATCGTCGACGAGGCGTACCAGATGCGCTCGGACGCGCTGCTGGCGGTGGCCAGGCTGTTCGAGCGGGCGCTGTTCGTGGGGGATCCGGGCCAGCTGGACCCGTTCACCGTGGTCGGCACCGACCAGTGGGCCGGCCTGTCGTACGACCCGTCGAGCAGTGCGGTGGTGACGCTGCTGGCGCACAACCCGGCGATCCGCCCGCACCGGCTGCCGGTGTCGTGGCGGCTGCCGGCGAGTGCGGCGCCGCTGATCTCGGCCGCGTTCTACCCGTACACGCCGTTCCGGGCGGGCACCGGGCCGGACGAGCGCCGGCTGACGGCGTCCGCGGCGGCCGACGGCTCCGCGGTGGACACCGCGATCGACGAGGCCGTCGAGCACGGCTGGGCACTGCTGGAGCTGCCCGCCCGGCACACCGTGCGGACCGACCCGCAGGCGGTGGCGGCGGTCGCGGCGACCGTCCGGCGGCTGCTGGACCGCGGCCTGACCGCGCACTCCGAGCAGGGCACGGCGCCGCTCACGCCGGGCCGGGTGGCCGTCGGCACGGCCCACCGGGACCAGGCGGCCGCCGTGCGCGCGGCGCTCGCCGCGCTGGGTGTGCCGGTGGACGCGGCGGCCGGCCCGGCCGTCACGGTCGACACGGCGAACCGCCTGCAGGGCCGCGAGTACGACGTGACCGTGGTGCTGCACCCGCTCTCCGGGCGGCCCGACGCGACGGCCTTCCACCTGGAGACCGGGCGGCTGTGCGTGCTCGCCTCCCGGCACCGGCACGCCTGCATCGTGGTGGCCCGGGCGGGGATCCCGGAGCTGCTGGACGAGCACCCGTCGGCGGAGCCGGTGCAGCTCGGTGTGGCGGTGAAGTTCCCGGACGGCTGGGAGGCCAACCACGCGGTGCTGGCGCACCTCTCCCGGCACCGGGTGCCGCTCGGGTGAGGGGCCCGGGGGCGGCGGTCGCGGAGATTCCGGAGGCAGATCGCAGGTGGGATGCGCCCCGGCGATGGGAATAGCGACCTGGTGTGCACCGTTCCGCTACCGGCCGCCGTCGCGCGACAATGGACGACGGCCGACCCCGCCCCCAGCCCTCCGGAGGTGTCCGTCCATGCCCGATCCCCACACGCAGGCGTCCGACCAGAGCGGCGTCCCCGCCCCGGCCGCCCCGGGCCCGGGCAGTGCTCCCCGCCGGCTGCGGCCGGCCCACCTGATCTTCGAGCCGCAGGCCGAGGAGCCGGAGCCCGAGCGGTTCTTCGACCTGGAGTCGATCGACGACCCGGCCGAGCTGCTGCGCCGGTCCACCGAGCTGGCCCTGGCGTTCCGGACCGCGGCGGAGCGGGCGACCGATTTCCAGGCGATCGCCGCCGCGCAGCTCGCGGACACCCGGCGTTTCGACGCGCTGACGCCCGCCGAGATCGCCGCCCGCGCCGAGTGGACGCCCGACTACGCGGCCCGCATGGTCGAGTACGGCCGGGGTCTGCAGCAGCAGCGCCGCACCGACCACTGACCGTCCGCGGTCCGGCACCCGTCCGAACCGGGCCTCTGGCATATGCGGCCGGTAAGGGTACGCCGGGGCGCGCCGCGGTGTCCGGTGAACGGCCTTTTCCGTCCCGCCCCGTCCGCGCCGGGTCCACCCTGCTGGGGTGGACATCTGGACGTATGAATCGGTGGAGTACGTCACCGTCGCCGGGGAGGCCTGGCTGGCCTCCGCCAGCGAGTACCCGCGCTCCATGCGCGCCCTGTGGGAGTCACGCCCGTGGGCTTCCAGCGTGCTGCCGTGCGGGCGCACCTTCGACGTGATCAGCATGCCGGCGCTGTTCGGCCGCCGGGTGCTGGACGAGCTGTGGTCGTCCGGCCCGGGCTGCGGCCCGGTCGCCTCGTACCGCGGCCGCACCCTGCTCTTCGTGCAGCCGGGCGCGGCCCCCCGGCTGCGCACCCTGCTGGCCTGGGAGGAGTGGGCGCGGGACGTGCCGCCGCTGCTCTGCCACGGCCAGGGCGACGCGGTGACCGTGCCCCCGCTGCAGCGCATGGTGGACGCCCCCGACTCCCCCTCGCTCGGCGGCGGCCGCTGGATCGTCGCCCCGGACACCCGCGAGCCCTGGCTGCCGGGCGCCGCCGTGGTGCTCTGGGCGTGCGTCCGGGCGGCGCGCGGCGAGCCCCGCGGCCGGGCCTCCGCGACGGCCGGGCCGGCGGGTGCGGGTGCGGGCCCGGAGGTGTCGCTGGAGCCGGTGCCGTCGGCGTGAGCACGCCTGCCGTTATCGGTTTTGGTTCCACCGCGGGCCGCTGCTAGAGTCTTCCACGTCAGCAGGCGCCGCTAGCTCAGTTGGTTAGAGCAGCTGACTCTTAATCAGCGGGTCCGGGGTTCGAGTCCCTGGCGGCGCACAGACGGTCGAAGGCCCCTCGCGAAAGCGGGGGCCTTCGGCATTTCCCGGAGCGTCGCCGACTGCTACCCTCCCCGGACATGGCGCCCGACGATCCCGCGCGCAGCACACCACCGGGCTGGGAGGAGTGGCTCCGCGCCGAGCTCTCCGGCCTGGAGGCGTCCGCCCTGCGCGCGCACCGCGCTGCGCGGCGACGGCGGCGCGTGCTGGTGGCGCTGATCCCGCTCACGGTGCTCGCCCTGGCCGCCGCGCTGGCGGCGCTCCCCCGCTCCGGCGCCGACCGTCCCGTGCCGTACCCGCCGGTGAGCCGCGCCCCGTCCGCGTCCGCCGGGATCTCCGCGGCCTGCTGCCCCGCCACGCTGCCCGGCGGCTGCCCGAACTGCTGGACGACCGGCCGCTGACCGGCAGGTCCCGGTCCCGCCACCGGATCTGACGGCGGGCCGGGCACGCCCGCGGGGCCGCCCCGGAGGGACGGCCCCGCGGTGCCCGGGCCGGGTCAGCGGCCGCGCAGGCTGCGGTACGTGCCGACGAGCGCGGCGGTGGAGCTGTCCAGCTTCTCCGTGCCTTCGCCGGTCAGCAGCACGGGCTCGATGCGCTTGGCGAGCACCTTGCCGAGCTCGACGCCCCACTGGTCGAAGGAGTCGATGTTCCAGATCGCGCCCTGGACGAACACCTTGTGCTCGTACAGCGCGACGAGCTGGCCGAGCACCGACGGGGTGAGCTCGGCGGCCAGGATCGTGGTGGTGGGGTGGTTGCCGCGGAAGGTCTTGTGCGCGACAAGCTCGGCGGGCACGCCCTCCGCCTCGACCTCCTCCGGCGTCTTGCCGAAGGCGAGCGCCTGGGTCTGCGCGAAGAAGTTGGCCATCAGCAGGTCGTGCTGGGCGACGAGCCCGGGCAGCAGGCCCTCGACCGGCGCGGCGAAGCCGATGAAGTCGGCCGGGATGACCTTGGTGCCCTGGTGCAGCAGCTGGTAGTAGGCGTGCTGGCCGTTGGTGCCGGGGGTGCCCCACACGACCGGGCCGGTCTGCCAGGTGACGGGGTTGCCGTCGCGGTCCACCGACTTGCCGTTGGACTCCATGTCGAGCTGCTGGAGGTACGCGGTGAACTTCGACAGGTAGTGCGAGTACGGCAGCACCGCGTGCGACTGCGCGTCGAAGAACGCGCCGTACCAGACGCCGAGGAGGCCGAGCAGCAGCGGCACGTTCTGCTCCGGCGGCGCGGTGCGGAAGTGCTCGTCGACCAGGTGGAAGCCGTCCAGCATCTCGCGGAACCGCTCCGGGCCGATGGCGATCATCAGCGAGAGGCCGATCGCGGAGTCGTAGGAGTAACGGCCGCCGACCCAGTCCCAGAACTCGAACATGTTGGCGACGTCGATGCCGAAGTCGGCGACGCCGCCGGCGTTGGTGGAGAGCGCCACGAAGTGCTTGGCGACCGCTTCCTGACCGGCCTGGAGCTCGGTGAGCAGCCAGTTCCTGGCGGAGACCGCGTTGGTAATGGTCTCGATGGTGGTGAAGGTCTTCGACGCGACGATGAAGAGCGTCTCGGCGGCGTCGAGGCCGACGAGCGCCTCGTGCAGGTCGGCGCCGTCCACGTTGGAGACGAAGCGGACGTCGATGCCGCGGTCGGTGTAGGAGCGCAGCACCTCGTACGCCATCGCGGGGCCGAGGTCGGAGCCCCCGATGCCGATGTTGACGACCGAGCGGATGCGCTTGCCGGTGTGGCCGGTCCAGGCGCCGCTGCGGACGCGGTCGGCGAAGGCGGCCATCGTGTCGAGCACGGCGTGCACGGCCGGCACGACGTTCTCGCCGTCGACCTCGACGACGGCGCCCCGGGGGGCACGCAGCGCGGTGTGCAGGACGGCGCGGTCCTCGGTGATGTTGATCTTCTCGCCGCGGAACATGGCGTCGCGCAGCTCCGCGACGCCGGCGGAGGCGGCGAGGTCGCGCAGCAGCGCCAGCGTCTCGTCGGTCACCAGCTGCTTGGAGTAGTCCACGTGCAGGTCGCCGACGGACAGTGTGTAGCGGCTGCCGCGCTCGGGGTCCGCCGCGAACAGACCGCGCAGGTGCTGCTCGCCCAGCTCCGCGCGGTGCTTGCCCAGCGCGGCCCACTGGGGCGTGCGGTCCAGGGGGGTGCGACCGCCGGTGCGGTTGTCCGACATCGGTTGCTCCTTGAGTCATCCGGATTGCAGTACCGGCACGGCCCGGCGGGAGGGTTGCGCTCGGTCCGACGGCAGGATGGTGCGTTCGCCGGCTCCGTCGACGGCCATGCCCGCGGCCAGCCTATCCCCGGGCGGCGCGCTCATCGGCGCGCCGAGCGAAGGTCGAGCTGACGGAGCACCTCGTCGGCGACCTCGGGAACGCCGCCGGGCTCCCCACGCGCCGTCAGCACCTCGCGGCGCGACGCGGCGATCATCTCCTCCTCCAGGGCCGCGGCCTGCTTCCACACGGCGAAGGTCCGCTTGGCCTCGGCGGCCCGCTCCTCCTCGTACCGTTCGGGGCGGAGGCGGGCGAGGCGGTCGTGCTGGCGCTCGCGGAGGCGTTCGACGAGGTCGGCGGGGAGGTGACGCTCGTCCTCCAGCTCGGCAAGCCGGTGCAGGCCCGCCTTCGCGGCGCGCCACCAGAGCAGCCGGACGGCCTCCTCGTGCGCGTCCGGGTGGTCCCGGAGTCCGGTCAGCCGGGCCACCCACGGAAGGGTGAGCCCCTGCACCAGCAGGGTGAAGAGCACGACGCAGAACGCGACGAAGACGATCTCGCTGCGCGCCGGGAACGCCTCGCCGCCGTGCACGGTGAGCGGCACCGCGAGGGCCAGCGCCACGGTGGCGACGCCGCGCATCCCGGACCACCAGAGCACGACCGTCTCCCGCCAGCTGATCGGCGTGTCCTCCGTGCCGTGGGTGACCCGCCGCGACAGCCAGGCGGCGGGCAGCAGCCACAGCAGCCGCAGGAGCACGACCGTGGCGATCACCCAGGCGGTGTCGCCGACCATGCTCTCCCAGCTGGTGCGGACGTCCGCGACCACGGTGCTGAGCTCCAGCCCGATCAGGCCGAACGCCACCCCGGTGATCAGGATCTCGACGATCTCCCAGAAGGCGTTCCCGACCAGCCGGAACGACACGTCGTCCGCGTCGGCGGCCCGGTCGGCGAGGTAGAGGGCGCAGATCACGACCGCCAGCACGCCGGAGCCGTGCGCCTCCTCCGCGACGGTGTAGGCGGCGAACGGCACCAGCAGGTTGAGGGCCACCTGCTGGGTGGGGTCGTCGAGCCAGCCGGCCAGGCGGGCGTTGAGCCAGCCGAGCGTGATGCCGACGACCACGGCGACCACGGCGGAGAGCACGAACCGCAGGGCCGCGTGCGGGACGGAGAAGTCGCCGCTCACGACGGCCTCGACCGCGAGCGAGTAGATGACGATCGCGGTGACGTCGTTGAAGAGTCCCTCGCTCTCCAGGACGGCCACCAGCCGGCGCGGCAGGCCGACCGAACCGGCCACGGCGACGGCCGCCACCGGGTCGGGCGGCGAGACGACCGCGCCGAGCACGACGGCGGCGGCGAGCGGCAGGCCGGGCACCAGCCACCGGAAGACGACGGCGACCACCGTGGTGGTGACGACGACCAGGGCGACGGCGAGCAGGAGGATGGAGCGGATGTTGGCCCGGAAGTAGCGCACCGAGGAGCGGCGGGCCACCGCGAAGATCAGCGGCGGCAGGACGAGCGGCAGGATCAGCCCGGGCGGCACGGTCACGTCCGGGATCTGCGGCACCAGGGCCATCACCAGGCCGAGCAGGGTCATGAGCACCGGCTGCGGCACGTGGATGCGGCGGGCCAGCGGCATCGTCACCACCGACACCAGCAGCACCAGGAACAGCAGTGACAGCTGGGCCACCGATCGACTCCCTGCGTCCGTTGCGTCCGCACGGGGTGCGGACGGCTCCACGATCCGGCTGCCCCCGAACCCACCGGAGCAGCATAAATGTGACAAAGATCCCGTATGTCGCGGCTCGCCGGACGTGCCCTCCGCGACCCCGCGGCACTGATCCGCCGTCAGCGGTCCGGCGCCGCGCCGGGCACTCCCCCGGGCCGGCCCCGCCGGGCGCTCCGGCGCGGCCGCGGAGGGCACGGATGTGCGTCCGACCTGCGGGAGCGTGTATGGTTGTCCACGTCAGCACGCGCCGCTAGCTCAGTTGGTTAGAGCAGCTGACTCTTAATCAGCGGGTCCGGGGTTCGAGTCCCTGGCGGCGCACAGACGGTCGAAGGCCCCTCGCGGAAGCGGGGGGCCTTCGGCGTTCCCGGGACCGGCCCGGGAACGCCGGCGCCGGGGAGTGCCGCCCCCTGTCCGCCCGTCACGGCCTGCCCGTCACGGGCCGCCGGTGACCAGGGCCCGGTGGAGTGCGGCGGACGCCGACCCGGGCGCGACGGCGCGGACGGCGAGCCAGGCCGCGGCGCCCGCCGCGCTGCCCGCCGTCCGCAGCGCGGCCCCGGGGTGGCGTCGGGCCAGCTCCGCGCGGACGGCCGCCGCGAGCGGGGTGCCGGCCGTGAGCAGTCCGCCGGCCAGCACCACCGGCCCGTCCGCGGCCGGCGGACCGACCGTCTCCAGCGTGTCGGCCAGCAGCCCGGCGGCCCGGTCCACGACGGCCTGCGCGGCGGGGTCGCCGTCCGCGGCGGCGTCGAGGACGAGCGGGGCGAGCCGGGCCAGCCGGGCGGGCGGTTCGCCGTACACCGCCGCCAGGACGGCGGCCCGCAGTCCCTCGCCGTCGCTCCGCCCGGTGAGGTGTGCGGCGGCCGCGGCGGCGGCGCCGGTGAGCGGCCGGCCCGCGTCGACGGCGTCGAGGGCCAGCCGGACGGCCTCGCGGCCGAGCCACTGGCCGGAGCCGCGGTCGCCGAGCAGCCAGCCGTGGCCGTCGGCGAGCCGGACGGGGGTGCGGTCGCGGATCAGGGCGGCGACCGCGCCGGTGCCGGCGATCAGCACGGAGCCGTCCGGGCGGGTGGTGCCGGCGGTGTGCGCGAGCGCGAGGTCGCTGGTGGTGTGCGGGGTGACGGGCAGGCCGGCGGCGGCCCGCAGCAGTTCGGGCGGGGGTGCGGTGACGAGGGCGCCGGCGAGGCCGATCACGGCGGCCGCGACGGCGGCCGGGTCGAGGCCGGCGAGGGCGGCGCGCACGGTGTCGCCGACGGCCTTCACCGCGGCGTCGAGGCCGTGGGCCACGGGGTTGGCGCCCTCCCCGCGGGCGCTGCCGTGCACGTGCCCGTGCAGGTCGGCGACGACGGCCCGGCTGCCGGTGCCGCCGGCGTCCACGCCGAGGACGAGCGGGCCGGTCATGGTGCCTCCTCGTCGTCGCGGTGACCCCACTATCGGCGCACGCCGGACGGCGGTCAACGACCGGCGGGCCCGGAGGCCGGTGGCCTCCGGACCCGCAGGACGGGGTTCCGGCCGGATCAGCCGAAGTAGGAGTCGAAGTTCTTCGAGAACTCCTGCCCGCCGAAGCGGTCCCAGTTGATCGACCAGGTCATCAGGCCGCGCAGGTTCGGCTGGGCGCCGGCCCGCGGGACGTAGCTGCCGCAGTTGGCGGCCTTGGTGAGGCAGTCGAGCGCCTTGTTCACCTCGGCCGGGGCGACGTAGCCGTTGCCGGCGTTGGTGGTGGCCGGCATGCCGATCGCGACCTGCGAGGCGGCCAGGGCGGGGAACATGTTGGCCGTGTTGCCGGCCACCGGGAAGCCCTTGAGCAGCATGTCGGTCATCGCGACGTGGAAGTCGGCGCCGCCCATCGAGTGGTACTGGTTGTCCAGGCCCATGATCGAGCCCGAGTTGTAGTCCTGGACGTGCAGCAGGGTGAGGTCGCCGCGCATCGCGTAGATGACCGGCAGGTAGGCGCCGGCGCGCGGGTCCTGCCCGCCCCAGGGGCCGGAGCCGTAGTACTGGTAGCCGAGCTGCACGAAGAAGGTCTCCGGGGCCATGGTCAGCACGAAGCCGGAGCCGTACTTGGCCTTGAGCGTCTTCAGGGCGGAGATCAGGTTGACGATCACCGGCGAGGTCGGATTCTTGAAGTCGGTGTCACCGGTGTTGAGGGACAGCGAGTGGCCCTCGAAGTCGATGTCGAGGCCGTTGAGGCCCCACCTGTCGATGATCGCGGAGACCGAGGAGACGAACGCGTCGCGGGCGGCGGTGGTGGTGAGCTGGACCTGGCCGTTCTGGCCGCCGATCGAGATCAGCACCTTCTTGCCCTGCGCCTGCTTGGCGGCGATGGCCGCCTTGAAGTCGGCGTCCGACTCGACGGTCGGGCACTCGGTGGCCGGGCAGCGGTTGAACCGGATGTCGCCCGAGGTCACCGAGGTCGGCTCGCCGAAGGAGAGGTTGATGACGTCCCAGGAGGCCGGGATGTCGGCCATGCGGGTGTAGCCGGCGCCGTTGGCGAAGCTCGCGTGCAGGTAGCCGACCAGGGCGTGCGCGGGCAGACCGCCACCGGGCGGCTGGGTCGTGGGCGGCTGCGAGGTCGGGGGCTGCGACGTGGGCGGCTGCGAGGTCGGCGGCTGGGACGTGGGCGGCTGCGTGGGCCCGCCCGGTCCGTCCAGCGAGACGTCGTCCGCGTAGTAGGTGCCCTGGCCGTACCAGCCGTGGGTGAAGACGGTGGCGCTGGTCTGGCTCGCGCCGGTGGTGAAGCTGACGGTGAGCTTCTGGTAGCTGCCGCCGGTGCCCGGGGTCCAGGTCGAGGTGCCGCCGTTGACGCCGAGGTAGACGTAGGCGCCCTTGACGTACGCGCTGAGCGTGTAGGCCGTGTTGGGCGAGACGGTGACGGTCTGGGTGCACTGGGCGTTGTCGCTCGCCGAGGCGGCGCCCGCCAGGGCGTAACTGCCGCTGTGCGCCTGACCCGTGACGACGCTGCCGGTGCCACCGGTGCAGCTCCAGGCGCCGAGGGCGCCGCTCTCGAAGCCGCCGTTGGCGAGGAACTCGCCCGCGGAGGCGGAGTTGGCGAGGCCGAAGGTCAGCGCCACGGCGCCGGCCGCGGCGACCGTCCAGGCGGTGGCGGCGGCCAGCAGGCGGCGGCCGGGCGGTGCGGCGTGGGCGGGTCCTGAGGAAGTGCGCATGTGGGGGATGCTCCTGCCGTGACGACGTGGGGGAGGTGTCCGGGACCGGTGCGGGGGGCCGGCAGGCCGTGCCGACACGGCGGAGCATCGCCGCATTGGACTGGACCATTCTTGGACTAGACCACTGAATCGAATCCACGTGCGCCTGTCAATGGAGTCGGCGCACCGTCAGGGCCCTTCGCGGTGTTCGCAGTAGGGCGGCGGGTTGCGGGCCCCCCGCGGGCGCCGAACCATGGAGAAGTGTCCGGATATCTCAGGTACCCCCACGTGCGCGGCGGGCTCGTCACGTTCACCGCCGAGGACGACGTGTGGGTGGCCCCGCTCGGCCCGGACGGCGGCACCGGGCGGGCCTGGCGGGTCACGGCCGACCGCGTCCGGGTCAGCCACCCCCGGCTCTCCCCCGACGGCCGCACCGTCGCCTGGACGAGCTGGCAGGCCCTGACCCCCGAGGTGTGGACCGCCCCGGTGGAGGGCGGCGAGGCCGTCCGGCTCACCCACTGGGGCAGCCCCGACACCCGCGTACGCGGCTGGCTGCCCACCGGCGACGTCCTGGCCGTGACCTCCTACCACGAGCCGTTCGCCCACTACACCTGGGCGTACGCACTGCCGCCGGACGGCGCCCCCGGCCGCCGGATGCCCTGGGGGCCGGTCAACGACGCACAGGTCGGCATCGACCACACCGTGCTGCTGACCGCCGCCGCCCCGCACAACCCGGCCTCCTGGAAGCGCTACCGCGGCGGCGCCACCGGGCGCCTCTGGCTCGACCACCGCGAGCTGCTGCCCGGACACGCCGGCCACCTGGCCTCCCCCATGCCGGTCGGCGAGCCCGACCGGCCGCGCGTCGCCTTCCTCTCCGACCACGAGGGCATCGGCAACCTCTACTCCTGCCGCACCGACGGCACCGACCTGCGCCGCCACACCGACCACGCCTCCTACTACGCCCGCGAGGCGGCCTCCGACGGCACCCGCGTCGTCTACCAGCACGCCGGCGACCTGTGGCTGCTGGACGGGGTCGACGCCCCCGCCCCGCGCCGCCTGGACGTGCCGCTGGGCGGGGCCCGCGCCGGCCGCCGCGCCTACCACGTGTCGGCGGCGCTCAACGTCAAGGACCTCGTCTGCGACAGCACCGGCCGGGCCGGCGTGATCAACGTGCGCGGCAGCCTCTACTGGCTCACCCACCGCGACGGCCCCGCCCGGGTGCTCGCCGACACCCCGGGGGTCCGGGCCCGGCTGCCCGTGCTGCCCGCCCACGGCGGCCACGTCGCCTGGATCACCGACGCCGAGGGCGAGGACGCCGTCGAGATCGCCCCGCTGCCCGCCCGCGGCGCCGACGGCGGCGGCCCCTCCCGCCGGATCGCGGCCGGTCGGATCGGCCGCGTCCAGGAGCTCGCCGCCGCGCCGGACGGCCACCACCTCGCCGTCGCCGCCTCGGACGGCCGCCTGCTGCTGGTCACCGCGGCGGACGGCGACGTCCGGGAGGTCGCCGTCTCCCACTACGGACCGGTCAGCAGCCCGGCGTTCTCACCCGACTCCCGCTGGCTGACCTGGTCGCAGCCGGTCGCGGGCCGCTCGCTGCGGTCGATCCGGCTCGCCCGGGTCGACTCCTCCGAGCGGATCGTCGACGTCACCGGCGGCCGCTTCGAGGACGAGCACCCCGTCTTCACCCGGGACGGCCGCTTCCTGGTCTTCCTCTCCTGGCGCGGCTTCGACCCGGTGCACGACGTGCACACCGGCGACATGTCGTTCCCGCTGGGCTGCCGCCCCTACCTCATCCCGCTCGCCGCGGACACCCCGTCGCCGTTCGCCGCACCGGTCGAGGGCCGGCCCGCGGTCGGGATCGACCCGGACGCGACCGGCGGCGACGGCACCGTCACCGTCGACCCCGAGGGGCTCACCAAGCGGCTGGTGCCCTTCCCGGTGACGGCCTCCAAGTACTCGGCGACCGCGCCGGTGCGCGGCGGGGTGCTCTGGCTGCGCTGGCCGATCTCCGGCGCCCTCGGCCAGACCTTCGCCAACCCCGCGGACACCTCCGGCCGCCCCTCGCTGGAGTACTTCGACCTCGCGCACGGCACCCGCACCACCGTGGTCGACCAGCTCGACGGCTACGCGGTCTCCGGCGACGGCGGATCGGTGCTGGTGTACTCCTCCGGGGCCCTCAAGCTGCACCCGCTGCCGGGCGGCTCCCCCGTCACCGTCGACCTGCGCCGCATCACCCACACCGTGCACCCCGGACCCGAGTGGCGGCAGGCCTACCACGAGGCCGCCCGGATCGTCCGCGACCAGTTCTGGGACGGCGACATGTGCGGCCTCGACTGGCCCGGCCTCGTGGCGCAGTACGAACCGCTGCTGGAGCGCATCGCCGGCCCCGACGACTTCGCCGACCTGCTCCGCGAACTCCTCGGCGAACTCGGCACCTCCCACGCCTACGTCACGCCCTCGCGCCGCGGCGAGGGCCCGCAGCTGCTCCAGCAGCCCCTCGGCCTGCTCGGCGCCAACACGCACCGCGCCCCGGACGGCCGCTGGCTGGTCGACCGCATCCTGCCCGGCGAGTCCTCCGACCCCCGGGCCCGCGCGCCGCTCGCCGGCTACGGCATCCAGGACGGCGACGAACTGCTCGCCGTCGACGGCCGCCCGCCCGACCCCGTCCGCGGACCCGCGCCGCTGCTGGCCGGCACCGGCGGCAGCACCGTGGAGCTCACCCTGCGCTGCCGCGGAACGGACCGGATCCGACGGATCGCCGTCACCCCGCTCACCGACGAACGGCCGGTCCGCTACCAGGACTGGGTGGTCAAGCGGCGCCGCCTCGTCCAGGAGCTCAGCGACGGCCGGTGCGGATACCTGCACATCCCGGACCTCGGCGGCTCCGGCTGGGCGCAGTTCAACCGGGACGTGCGCAGCGAGCTCGCCAAACCGGCCGTCATCCTCGACGTCCGCGGCAACGCCGGCGGCAACGTCTCCGAGCTGGTCCTGGAGAAGCTCGGCCGCCGGGTGCTCGCCTGGGACTTCACCCGCGGCCGGCACCCGGTGCGCTGGCCGCGCGACGCCCCGCGCGGCCCGGTGGTCGCCCTCGCCGACCACGCCACCAGCTCGGACGGCGACGTCATCATCGCGGCGATCAAGGTGCTCGGGCTCGGCCCGGTCGTCGGCACCCGCACGTGGGGCGGCGTGGTCGGCATGACCGGCCGGCACACGCTCGGCGACGGCACCCAGATCTCGGTGCCGAAGAACGCCTCCTGGTTCACCGGGGGCATCGGGTGGGGCGTGGAGAACCACGGCGTGGAACCGGACGTGGAGGTGCTGCGCAGCCCGCACAGCTGGGCGCTCGGCGAGCACACCGACCTCGCGGCCGCCGTCGAGCTGGCGATGGAGCTGCTGGCGGAGCAGCCCGCCGCGGCACCGCCGCCGCGCGACGTTCCCCGGCCCGACCTGCGGCGTCCGCCGCTGCCGCCCCGGTCGTGACCGGCGGGGCGGCGGCGGGCACGGCCCCGGTCCGGCCGGGAACGCCGGAGGGGCGCAGCGGCCGGTCGGCTGCTGCGCCCCTCCGGGCGCGGGTACGGCTGCGGTGATCAGTCCCAGGGGTCGCCCTCGGCGGTCATGTCGGCGGCGGCGCGGTGGTCCTCGTCGAGCTGGACGGACTGCGGTGCCGGCGACGCCTCCGGCCCGCTCCGCCCGGTCGGGTCGGTGAAGGCGTCGGCGGCCTCGTCGTGGGCGAGCGCGGCGCGCTCGCCCGGGCTCGCCGTCTCGTGCGGCTTCGCCCGGAACCTGTCGAAGATGCCCATGTCCTCCTCCTTGCGTGCGGTCCGACCTGGGCTTCCCTCACTGTCACACTACGCCGCCGGGCATGCCACCGGGGAGCGTGCCGGACCGGGCCCCGGGCCGGGCCCCGGGCCGGGCGGCTCAGCCGGAGACGCTGGCCGCGCCGGTCTCCAGGTGGCCGGTGAACCGCTGCGACCAGGTGGCGTCCGAGGAGACGGTCACCGTGAAGTCGTACCAGCCGTCGGTGTAGGCCGCGGCGTTGAAGTAGTCGGTCGCCGAGCCGCCGGCCGGCACCTGGTACGTCCAGGGGCCGTCGGTGCGGTAGTTGGTGGAGGTGACGGTGAAGGTCACCGGGGTGCTGCCGGTGTTGGCGAAGGTGAACCAGAGGGCGAGCTTGCCGGTGCCGGCGGCGGTCACGTAGGAGGTCGCGACCGACACCAGCTTGCCGGGCTTGGTGGCGTCGCCCCTGAAGCGGCGCAGGAAGCGGTTGGGGCCGACCACGCCGAGGTCGTACGCGCCGTTGCCGTAGCCGGTGCCGCAGTTGAAGAAGTCGGTCTGCCGGCCGCCCGCGTCCACCGTGTACTGCCAGGGCCCGCCGGTGCGGTGGGCGTTGGCGTAGGCGGCGAAGTGCGCGGCGGACGTGCCCTGGTTGGTCATGGAGAGCCAGACCTTCATGACCCCGCCGGAGCCGAACTCCAGGTGGTCGAGGTCGCCGCCCGGCTGGTACGGCAGGGCGCGGGCCGGTCGGGTGCCGGCCTCCTGCCGGGGCAGCGCGTTGTCGACGGGGGCCGGGTTGGGCAGCGGCCCGCAGGCGGCCATGCCGATGACCGCGTCGGTGTTCGGCAGCGCGGGCATGCCGTACACCGGGTACGCGAAGTCGAACATGCCGGTGAGGTCGCCGCAGACCTTGCGGCGCCAGGCGGAGATGTTCGGGCAGACGGCGGGCTTGCCGAGGGCCGAGGTCCAGCGCTCCAGGAAGCGCAGCACCGAGGTGTGGTCGGAGACCTCGGAGCTGACCCAGCCGCCGCGGGTCCAGGGGGATATCGCGATCAGCGGCACGCGGAAGCCGAGGCCGATGTTGGTGCCGTCGTGGAACTCGCCCGCCGTGCCGGCCGGCGCCGCGGGCGGCGGTACGTGGTCGAAGAAGCCGTCGTTCTCGTCGTAGTTGAGGAAGAGGACGGTGGAGTCGAAGACGTCCGGGTCCGCGTTGAGCGCGTCCATCACGAGGTGCACGAAGTGCGCGCCGTCGGCGGGGGTGGCGTACGGGTGCTCGGAGGAGGCCTGGTCGGCGACGATCCAGGAGACCTGCGGGAGGGTGCCGCCGAGCACGTCGGCGCGGATCGCGGCGGCGATGTCGTCGGGCGTCCTGCCGGTCTTCTTCGGCACGGAGCCCATGCCCTTGGTGGCGAGGGCGCTGCCCGCCGGGGCCTTGGCGAACCGGTCGAAGTAGGCGAGGGCGTTGTCGCCGTAGTTGTCGGCGGCGTTCTGGTAGACCTTCCAGCTGACGCCGGCCGTCTCCAGCGCCTCCGCGTACGTCTGCCAGCGCAGGCCCGACTCGTCGCCGCCGTCGTACGCCGGGCCGCCCGCGGTGCCGGCGGGGTCGATCGTGCCGGACCAGTGGTAGGTGCGGTTGGGGCCGGTCGCGCTCAGCACCGAACAGAAGTACGCGTCGTTGACGGTCCAGTTGTCGGCCAGCGCGTAGTGGAAGGGGAGGTCGGCGCGGGTCAGGTGGCCGAGGGTGCGGACGTTGCCCTTGGCGGCGACCCAGGAGTCGAGCTTGCCGCCGTTCCACGCCTTGTGCTGGTCGGACCAGGCGTGCGCGAGGTCGCCGTTGCACTGGGCGAGCCGCTCGGGGTCGGCGCCGCCGGCCGGCTTGGTCGCGCTGAACTGCCACGGGTACTGCCGGCCGCCCAGCAGGGTCGGCTGGTTGAAGACGCTGTAGCCGCCGGCGATCTGGATCGCGCTGCGGTCGGCGAAGCCCCGGACACCCTTCAGCGTGCCGAAGTAGTGGTCGAAGCTGCGGTTCTCCTGCATGAGGATCACGATGTGCCGGGCGTCGGAGATCGTGCCCGTGCTGCCGAGCCCGGCCGCGGAGGCCCGGGTGGTGCCGCCCGGGGCACCGGCCACGGCGGCCCCCGCCGCGGCGCTCGCCGACAGTGCCATGAACTTCCTACGACTGAGCTCAGCCATCGGGCCGCCGTCCCTTCGGTGATGACGCCTGGTGATGTTGTATGGACACGTTGCCCGTGGAGCGGGCCGCGGAGAATCGTCACGCAGCACCGGGCGTCATGGCCATGGCCGGGACGCAAGGTTGACGGAGTGTTCGCCGTCGCGTCGTCCGGCGACCTCGCGGTGAACGGGGATAGCGTGGTCGGCATGCGGATCGTCATCGCCGGCGGACACGGCCGGATCGCCCTGGACCTCGAACAGCTGCTCACCGACCGCGGTGACACCCCGGTCGGGCTGATCCGCCACGCCGGCCAGGCCGACGACCTGCGGCAGCGCGGCGCCGAACCCGTGGTGCTGGACCTGGAGTCGTCCGGCGTGTCCGAGGTCGCGGCCGTGCTCGGCGGTGCCGACGCCGTGGTCTTCGCGGCCGGCGCCGGGCCGGGCAGCGGCGCCGCCCGCAAGGACACCGTCGACCGGGCGGCGGCGGTGCTGCTCGCCGACGCCGCCGAGCGGGCCGGCGTGCCCCGGTACGTCATGGTGTCGTCGATGGGCGCGGACGCGGCCGCACCCGACGGAACGGACCCGGTCTTCGGCGCCTACCTGCGGGCCAAGGGTGCCGCCGACGACGATCTGCGGGCCAGGCCCGGACTGGAGTGGACGGTGCTGCGGCCCGGCAGCCTGACCGACGCGCCGCCGACCGGCCTGGTCACGCTCGCCGAGCACACCGGCCGCGGCTCGGTGCCCCGCGGCGACGTCGCCGCCGTGCTCGCCGCGCTGCTGACCGTGCCCGCCCCCGCCGCGGGCCGGACGCTGGAGCTGGTCTCCGGTCGGCAGCCGATCGCCGCGGCGCTGACCGGGTCCTGAACCGGGCCCTGAACCGGCGCCGCACCCGGCGCCGCACCCGGCCGTCCGGCCGGACCGCTCAGCCCTTCACCGCTCAGTCCTTCACCGTGATGCCCAGCGCGTGGGCGAACTGCGGGGCCAGCTCGAACAGCTGCCCCGTGCCGAGCACCGCGCCGGAGAGCCCCTGGTGGCCGTCGGGCAGGCCGAGCCGGACGGCGCCGCGCAGGTCGACGTCCGCCATCCGGGCGCCGGCGAACCGCACGCCGTCCAGCGTCGAGCCCGGGAACGACACGCCGGTCAGCTTGGCGCCGCCGAGGTCGACGTCCCGCAGCAGGCAGTCCTCGAACACGACGTCGCGCAGCACCGCGCCGCGCAGGTTCACCGACTCCAGCTTGCAGCCGCGCAGCACGGTCCGGCGCACCTGGGAGCCGTACCAGGAGATGCCGGCGAGGACCGAGCCGAGCACCACCGCGTCCTGCCACTCCGTCTCCGCGAGGTCGGCCGCCACCAGGCGGCAGCCCTGCAGCCAGACCTCGTTCCAGCGGGCCGTGCGCAGCACCGTGCCGTGCAGCTCCACGCCGGTGAAGGCGCACTCCAGGAAGCTCGCCCCGGCCGCCCCGCCCGTGGGGCCCTCGCCCTCGAAGTGCACCGTGTCGTAGCGGGCACCGCTCTGCAGGGCCCCGCGGTGCGGGGTCAGCAGGTCGGCGTACGGCAGGTCGGCGAGCTGCTCGGGAACGGCGGGCACGGCGGGCATGTCGGTGGCCGATCTGGTGCGGGCCCCGCGGGGGCGGACGGCTGGTGGGGCGTACTGGTCGGACGGAACGGCGGACGGGCGGCGCAGCCGGGCGGGCCGGCCCCCGGCCATCCTGGCAGGGCGCACCGACATCCCCGGCCGGGGCGGCCGGCGAAGGGGTCAGGCGCCGCGGCGGGCGTGCAGCGCGATGCCGACCGCCACCGCGGCCGCGGTCACCAGCCCCGCGGCGAGCACCCCCCACCGTCCCGCGGCGGTGCAGGCCAGCACCGCGAGCGCGGCGGCCGGCAGCACCGCCTGCTCGGCGCCGCGCTTCACGTGCCGGGAGTGCAGCAGCCAGACCGTGAGGAGGTAGAGCGCCGCCGGCACGGTGACGGCGGCCGTCGCGGCCGTCGCCGAGAGGTGCGCCTGGCCGACCGCGTGCTCCACCGCGACCTCCAGACCGGCGCCGATCGCCGCCGCCGAACCCAGGATCAGGTAGTGCCCGTACCCCCACAGGAACGCCTGCCGGCTGGAGCGGAGCAGGCCGTGGACCGGTACGGCGAAGTAGATCCACCAGGCGGAGAAGCAGAGCAGCACACCGCCCGCGGCGATCGGCAGGAGCGCGCCGAGCGCCTCGTGCTCGTCGAGCGCGGCCTGCACCGCCAGGGTCGCCGCCGCCACGGTCTCGCCCAGCACGATCAGCGTGAACAGCCCGTAGCGCTCCGCGATGTGGTGCGGGTGCCAGGTCGTCCGCGCGGGCAGCTCGGCCAGCACCGGCACCGCCAGCTCGGCCAGCACCCCGAGCGGCAGCACGTAGGCGTACGCGCCGTGCGGCACCAGCAGCACCAGCGCCCAGCCGATCTGGCAGACGGTGATGCCCAGCGCGTACCGCAGCGCCACCGCCCGGGCCGGCCCCGTCTCGCAGGCCGCCGCGCGCAGCCACTGCGTGACCATCGCGAACCGCATCAGCACGTAGCCGACCACGGAGAGGACGAGGTCCTGCGAGGCGAACATCCGGGGCACCCCGGCCGCCAGCACGAGCACGCCGGTGATCTGCACCAGGGTGGTGAGCCGGTACGGGACGTCGTCCACGTCGTAGGCGGAGGCGAACCAGGTGAAGTTCATCCAGGCCCACCAGATCGCGAAGAAGGCGAAGAGGTAGCGGGGCAGTCCGGTGGCGAGGTGGCCCTCCGCGACGGCGTGCGCGAGCTGCGCGCCCGCCTGGGCCACGGCGACGACGAAGCAGAGGTCGAAGAAGAGCTCCAGCGGGGTCGCGGTGCGATGTGCCTCCTCCGGCCGGCGCGGAGCCATCCGCCGGACCGGCCGGTGGTGCTGAAGGTGTGCCGGCGTGGTCGCCGCACCGGCCGGGTGCCCGGCCTCGTCGCTGGTCATGCTCCGCCTCGGGAAGGGTCGGTCCGGCATCTGCCCCGCGATCCTGGCACTCCGGCGCGCCCCGCGCACGCATCCGCCCCCGGGCCCGGCCGAGCGGCCCGGACCGGGACCGCCGCCGTCACCCCCGGTTGACGGGGCAGTGCGCGAACCGGGTGACAGGACCGCGGCTCCCGCCGCCGTACCCGGCGCGCTGCCCCGCCCGCCCGGGCCCGGCCGCTAGATTCCCTCCCGAGTGGAACGACGACACGGGCGGTCTGCGGGCAACGCGGAAGGTCAAGGCGGAGGACGGAACACGGGGGCGGTTCTCCGCTGCGCACCCGCACGCCGGCCGAACCTCGTGATCACCGCGCTGCCTGCCGGCGCGCGGCCCGGACACCCGCCACCCAGGACACCTGCTCCGGGCACCGCTCCGGGCACCGCTCCGGAACGCGCAGGGTGACCGCGTCCTCACGATTTCCGGCAGGCACCCGCCGCCGTGTAATGTTCCGCAGGTCAGCAGGCGCCGCTAGCTCAGTTGGTTAGAGCAGCTGACTCTTAATCAGCGGGTCCGGGGTTCGAGTCCCTGGCGGCGCACAGACGGTCGAAGGCCCCTCGCGGAAGCGGGGGGCCTTCGGCGTTCCCCCGCCACCACCCCGCCACCGCCCGGTCACGGCGGGGCGCAGGGGCCCGTACGGAACAGGCCGGCGGGACGTGTATTGTTCTCTTCGTCACCAAGCGCCGCTAGCTCAGTTGGTTAGAGCAGCTGACTCTTAATCAGCGGGTCCGGGGTTCGAGTCCCTGGCGGCGCACAGACGGTCGAAGGCCCCTCGCGGAAGCGGGGGGCCTTCGGCGTTCCCCCGCCACCACCCCCGCCACGGCCCGGTCACGGCGGGGCGCAGGGGACAGGGCCGGGGACGGGGGCCGGGTCAGCGGGCGAGCAGCCGGCGGAGCGAGTCCTTCGTCGCGGCCGCGAACCGTTCGCGCTGCCCGGTCTCCAGCAGGTCCAGGGACAGGTACGGGTTGAGGTCCTCCAGCTCGACGAGCAGCAGGTCGCCCTCCGGGGTGCGGCACGCGTCGACGCGCTGGATGCCGTGGTCGATGGTGTTCCAGTCGACGAAGTGCTGCGCGAAGGCCAGGTCGTCGCGGCCGGGCCGGTACGGCGCCAGCTCCCAGCGGACCTCGCGGTCGGGGGTGTGCAGCGCGTACTGGAACTCGCGGTCGACGAAGTAGAAGGACACCTCGTAGCGGAAGTCGATCCGCGGCTGGACGAGGACGCCCCCCGCGCCGCAGTGCCCGGCCAGACGTTCGGCCAGGCGTTCGGGGGCGACGAACTCCAGGCCGATCGAGTCCGCCCCCAGCATCGGCTTCACCACGTACTCCGGCGCCTCCGGCAGGCGGCCGAGGTCGGCCGCCGTGCCGACGGTCGGTATGACGGGGTGGCCCGCGGCGGAGAGGTCGAGCAGGTACTGCTTCCCGGCCATGTCCGCACGGCCGGTCAGCTCGTTGAACACCGGGGTGCTGCGGCGCAGCGCCTCGGCCCGGAAGGCGTCGTACTCCGCCTGGTAGTGCAGCACCGGGCCGCTGTTGCGGACCACGACACCGTCGAAGGAGTCCATCAGCCCGGCCGCATCCAGCGGATGGCAGAGGGCGACGGCGAAGTCGGTGCGCAGCTCCGCGGAGAGGTGGACGTCCTCGTCGCCGTACCGCCTGCCGCGGGCCGGATAGGTGAGGTCGGTCACGTACAGGATGCTCGGGCGGGCCATGGTGCTCCTCGTGCGGGCGGGTCGGGGCACCATACCCGCCGCGCCGCGGCGGGCGGGGCCCCGGGTCCGGTGGTGACCGGGCGGCCTGCCGGGCCGAAGGAGCGGTGGGAAGAAATGGGACATAAGTCCCTAACGCCTGACAAGTCGATCAGGCAGGCTGGGACGGTCCATGCCGTCAGACGCGTGAGCAACCGCTTCGGGGCTCGCAGGAAGGGTCCTCCGGTGCCCCGTACCCCACAGCAGAACGGCCGGTCCTCGCCCGCCGGAGAGCCGCCGCGACGGCGGCGGACCGGCCTGCGCCGGTGGCTGCCGACCTGGCGAATGACGCTGGCGGGCGTGGTCGCGGCCGTCGTGCTCTGCGCGGGGCTGTTCACCCTGGGCCTGACCATGGTGAAGGTGCCGGACGCCCACGCCGCCGCCATGGCGCAGAGCAACACGTGGCTCTACCAGGACGGCACGCTGATCGCCCGGACGGGCCGGACGAACCGGCAGAACGTGGCGCTCGACAGGATCTCGCCCGAGGCCCGGCACGCCGCACTGGCCGCCGAGGACCGGAACTTCTACCACGAGGGCGCCGTCAACCTGCAGGGCCTGGCCCGCGCCGCCTTCAACACGGCCACCGGGAAGAGCACCCAGGGCGGCTCCACCATCACCCAGCAGTACGTCAAGAACACCTACCTGAGCCAGAAGCAGAGCGTCACCCGCAAGGTGAAGGAACTCTTCATCGCGATCAAGGTGGACGCGACGGAGAGCAAGGACGACGTCCTCGCCGGCTACCTCAACACCTCGTACTACGGGCGCGGGGCGTACGGGATCCAGGCCGCCGCCCAGGCGTACTTCGGCATCGACGCCGACGGGCTCGACGCCGCGCAGGGCGCCTACCTCGCCGCCCTGCTGAACGCGCCGAGCGCCTACGACGTGGCCACCGCCACCCCGCAGGGCAGGCAGAACGCGACGAACCGCTGGAACTACGTGCTGGACGGCATGGTGCAGGAGGACTGGCTCTCCGCCGCCGACCGCGCCGCGATCGCCTTCCCCGAGGTGAAGGAGCCGAAGAACGCCCCCGGGCTCTCCGGCCAGGCCGGCTACCTCGTCGCCGCGGCCACCGACTACCTCACCTCGCAGCACATCCTCACCGACGCCCAGCTCGCCCAGGGCGGCTACGCGATCACCCTCACCGTGGACCCCGAGCGCGAGCGGCAGCTGCAGGCCGCCGTCCGCACCCAGCTCACCGACAACCTCGACCCGGCCGCACGGAAGAAGGACGCCGACGCGCAGGCCGGCGCCGTCTCCGTCGACCCGGGGACGGGCGCGGTGATCGCCCTGTACGGCGGCAGCGACGCCACCGAGCACTGGATCGACAACGCGACCCGGCAGGACTACCAGGCCGGCTCCACCTTCAAGGCCATCGCCCTGGCCGCCGCCCTCGACAGCGGGGCGACCACGCAGTCCGGCCGGCGGATCGGCGCCGACACCGTCTACGACGGCACCAGCGGCCGCGCCGTCCGCGGCGGCACCGGCGTGCCGTACGCCCCGCCCAACGAGGGCGGCAAGGACTACGGGCAGGTCACCCTCCAGCAGGCCACCGACTGGTCGGTGAACTCCGTGTACGCGCAGCTCGCGCAGGACACCGGCCTGGAGAACGTCCGGAAGACCGCCGTCGCCCTCGGGCTGCCCGCGGACACCCCCGGCCTCTCCGCGGTGCCCTCCATCCCGCTCGGCGCCGCCACCCCGAGCGTGCTCCAGATGGCCGGGGTGTACGCGGCGCTCGACAACGACGGCAAGCAGATCACGCCGTGGCTGGTGAAGTCGGTCGAGGTCGAGGGCGAGCAGGTGCCGCTGCCCGCGCACGGCAGCACCCAGGCCGTCAGCACCGAGGCGGCCCGCGCCACCACCGACATCCTGCAGGGCGTCGTCGGCGACCCCGGCGGCACCGGGTACCGCGCCGCCGCGCTGAACCGTCCCACCGCGGGGAAGACCGGCACCACCGACGACTCCCGGTCGGTCTGGTTCGTCGGGTACACCCCGGACCTCGTGACCGCCGTCGCCCTGTTCGGCCAGGACCCGAAGACCGGCGCCCAGGTCACGCTCGACGGCATCGGCGGCACCGGCTCCGCCGCGGGCGGCCGCTACCCCACGCAGATCTGGACGGCCTACATGAAGTCCGCGCTGGCGGGCGAGCCGGTCACGGCGTTCACCGCGCCCAAGCAGGTGCGCACCAGGCCGGTGGGGCCGGCGCCGACCGGCACCCCGTCGGGCACGCCCTCCGGCAGCCCGTCCGCCCCGGCCTCCACCGCGCCCACCGCTCCCGCCGACGGGTCCGACGGGAGCGGGCAGAGCAGCCGGCCCCGGCCCAGCCAGGGCGCGACGCCCGGCGCGGGACGGCCCGGCGGTACCGGCGGTACCGGCGGCATCCTCGGCGGAGACGGCGGGACGGGCACCGGCTCCGGGACGGGCAGCGGGACAGGCACGGGAACGGGCGGCGGCTCCGGCGGCGGCCTGCTCGGCACCGGCGGCTCAGGCGGCTCCGGATCGGGGTCCGGCACCGACACCGGGGGCGCCCGGGGCGGCGGCGGGTAGCGGGGCCCGGGGCCGCCCGGGCAGGCACGGCAGGCGCGGGAAGCACAGGGCCGGGAGATCAGCACCAAACTGCAAGATGGCGCCTTACGTAGCACGTCCGCGAACTGGCACAATGCGGCGGTGCACAGCTCTCCGCCCTCACCGCCCCGCCGCCTCACCTCCCTCGGACCGGCCCTCGCCCTGGTCTCCGCCGTCGCTTTCGGCGGCTCCGGCACGGCCGCCAAACCGCTGATCGAGGCGGGTCTCTCGCCGGTCCACGTCGTGTGGCTCCGGGTGACCGGCGCAGCCGTGGTGCTGCTGCCCCTCGCCTACCGGCACCGGGCGGCCGTGCGGCAGCGGCCCGGGCTGCTGCTCGGCTTCGGCCTCCTCGCCGTGGCGGGCGTGCAGGCCTGCTACTTCGCGGCGATCTCACGCATCCCGGTGGGCGTGGCCCTGCTGATCGAGTACCTCGGGCCGCCGCTGCTGCTGGGCTACGTCCGGTTCGTCCAGCGGCGCCCGGTCTCGCGCGGCGCCGTGATCGGCGCCGGCGTCGCCGTCACCGGCCTGGCCTGCGTCGTCGAGGTCTGGAACGGCCTGGGCTTCGACGCCGTGGGCGTGCTGTTCGCCCTCGGCGCCGCCTTCTGCCAGGTCGGGTACTTCGTGCTCGCGGACGCCGGGCGCCGCGGCGAGCGCCCGATCGACCCCATCGCGGTCAGCGCGTACGGGCTGCTCGTCGGCGCCGTCGTCCTGACCGCCGCCACCCGGCCCTGGAACGCGGACTGGAGCCTGCTCGGCGGCTCGGTGACCATGAACGGCCACCAGCTCCCCGCCCTGCTGCCCGCCGCCTGGATGGTGCTGGTCGCGACCGTCCTGGCCTATCTGACCGGCGTCGTCGCCGTCCAGCACCTGTCACCGCCGGTGGCCGGGGTGGTGGCGAACCTGGAGGCCGTCGTCGCCACTGTGCTGGCCTGGGTGCTGCTCGGCGAGCACCTCGGGACGCCCCAGCTGCTCGGCGGACTCCTCGTGCTGGCGGGCGCCTTCGCCGCCCAGACCAGCCGGCCGCCCGCCGACCGGGCCCCGGCCACCGGCCCGGCCGGAACCGCAGACCCGGTCACGGCCGCCGCTGCGGCGACCGGGAAGGCCGTCGGTGCGGGGCGGGCGGGCGGCGACGAACAGCCGGCCGACGACCGGACGGCCCGGGACCGGGCGGCCAGGTAGCCCGGACACCCCCTGCCCGGGAAGCCGCCGCTCAGGGGCTGCCCGGGCAGACGGTGCCCGGGCAGCAGCCGGTCAGCGGCCCGACCAGCCGAACCAGTCGACGTGGCCGAGCGGCCAGACGACCGCCGCCGCCGGTCCGACGACGTTCCCGACCGGTACGGCCCCGTCGCCGGGCCCCTCCCGGTGGTAGCGCGAGTCGGCCGAGTTGCTGCGGTGGTCGCCCTCCACCCACACGTAGCCCTGCGGCACCGTGACCGGCCCGAAGTCCAGCCCCGCGCAGGAGTCGTCACCGGCGTGCAGATAGGGCTCGACGACGATCTGCCCGTCGACGCGCAACTCCGTGCCCCGGCACTGGACGGTCTGCCCGCCGACCGCGATCACCCGCTTGACCAGGTAGTTGTCGTCCTTCGGCGGCAGCAGGCCGACGAAGCTCAGCACGCTGTCGACGGCACCCGGCAGCGCACCGTCGGAGGCCGTCCGCCCCGGCAGCCAGTCACCCGGGTCGCGGAAGACCACGGGCTCGCCGGGCTTCGGCTGCCAGCCGGTGAGGACGGCCAGCTTGTTGACCGCCACCCGGTCGTGCACCCGCAGCGTGTTCTCCATCGAGCCGGACGGGATGGTGAAGACCTGGAACAGGCAGGTCTTCACGACCAGTGCCACCAGCAGGCCGACGGCGGCCATCACCGGGAGTTCCGTCCACCACGGCCACCGGCGCCGTCCGCCGCGGCGGGCGGCGCCGCGGGCAGCACCCTCGCCCTCGCCCTCGTCCCCGGCCGGGGCCGGGGTTTCGGCCTCGGGGCGCCGCGGTCCGGCGATCCGCAGCAGTCGGGCGCGGAGGCCGCCGGGGGGCGGGTCCGAGGGCGTGGCGGAGGACACCGCGCCGACCGGGGTGCCGGTGGCGGTCGCACCGGCGGCGACGGCCCCCTCGGCCGGCCCGCTGCCGTGTCCGCTGCCGCGCTCGGGACCGGCGGCGGTGCCGGCACCCGCGTCCGCGCCCGGGGTGCTCACGTACCTGGTCATCTGCGCTGCCACTCCTCGCGCCACCGCGGCGCGGCCACCGGCCACGACGGCCCACCGGCAGCGCCCCGCCGGTGGGTCGAATATCGCCGGTCGAAGAACGACAGCACGCTAGCGCCGCCCTGCGGCGGTGGCGAATCCCGCTTCCACGGGCCCGCCGCCGGCGCCCGGTACCGGTGTCCGGTCCCGGCCGCCCCGCCACGGGTTCCCTGCCGCGGCATCGCTGCCGCAGCGCCTCCGCCGCGGATCAGGCCCGCGCGATGGCTTCGTGGTGACGGATCACCTCGGCGATGATGAAGTTCAGGAACTTCTCCGCGAAGACCGGGTCGAGATGGGCTCCGGCGGCGAGTTCGCGGAGCCGCTTGATCTGGTCGCGCTCACGGGCCTGGTCCGCGGCGGGCAGCTTGTGGGCCGCCTTGAGGCGGCCGACCTTCTGCGTGGCCTTGAAACGCTCGGCCAGCATGTGGACCACGGCCGCATCGATGTTGTCGATGCTCTCGCGCAGGCTGGTCAGCTCGGCCAGTACGGCGTCCGCGATCTTCCCCGTCGCGTCGACGGTGGGGTCGATGGGCTGATCGGTCATCGGATGATCGCTCCGGGTCTCGCGGGCTGGACATGCCCGAACGGCCGGTGACCGGCGCGGGCCCCGGCAAATCTAACAGGGGCCGCCCCGGGAAACCCCACCCTCCGGACCCCTGGTCCAGCATCCGGACAGCCGCCGCGCGCCCGGTGCGGCCGATCGCCCGAGCAGGGCCCGATCTGGCCGTAGGCTGGGCCCGGCACCACCCGGACCTGACGGTCCACCAGTTCCCGAGCCCAGGAGGTACCTGACCGTGGCAACCACCCGCACCGCGACCACCGCGTGGGAAGGCAATCTGCTCGACGGCAAGGGCGTGGTGACCTTCGCCTCGTCCGGCATCGGCGAGTTCCCGGTCTCCTGGCCCGCCCGCGCCGAGACGCCCAACGGGAAGACCAGCCCCGAGGAGCTGATCGCCGCCGCCCACTCGGCCTGCTTCTCCATGGCCCTCTCGCACGGCCTGGCCGGCGCGGGCACCCCGCCCACCAAGCTGGACACCCAGGCGGACGTCACCTTCCAGCCCGGCACCGGCATCACCGGCATCCACCTCACCGTCACCGGTGAGGTGCCCGGCCTGGACGAGGACGGCTTCACCAAGGCCGCCGAGAACGCCAAGGCCAACTGCCCCGTCAGCCAGGCCCTCACCGGTACGACGATCACCCTGACCGCCAAGCTCGCGTAGGCACCCGGCCGTCGGCCGGCCCGGGTCTCCGCAGGTCCGGCGGCATCCCGCCGACCGGCCCGGCCCGGGCCCCGACCGACGACGCGCCGTACGCGCGCCCTCCGCGCCCCCGCTTCCGCCACCCCGCGGGACCGGGGGCGCGGGTGCGTCCGGGGCGCGGAGTCCCACCCTTCGTCAGAAACCCGGCGAATCGCCCTCGCAGCAGTCGCTTCAGCTTCCGTGCGCCGCCTATGATCGGCGGCGACGGCCCGGCCCCGAGGGGTTCGATCGACCGCGGGCGCGGACCGCCGAAAACACGGACCACTGCAGCACGGGCAACCGTCCGGATCTCAGTGGGAGCAGCGGACGGGAGCATGCCGTGCCGGGCCGAAACGAGGGGGTCGACGCACACCACTCGGTCGTGCGGTACGAGGAGCTGCACCGGGAACGACCGGGGCGCCCGGAGCCGGCGCACGCGCCCCCGCCCCACCCCGACCAGCGCCACACCGATCAGCGCCGCGCCGATCAGCCGCGGTCGGAGCTCCACCGGGCCGATCAGGGCCGGGCCGCGCAGCCGCGCGCCGCCGACGCCCCGCACGGTGCCGCCGACAGCCCGCACGGCGAGGAGCCGCAGCCCGTCTGTCCCACCTGTTCCGGCCCGTTCGGCGGCGGGGGAAGCGGGAGGAGCGGCGGCGGGAACGGCAGCGACGGTGGCAGCGAGCACCTCCTCGCCGCGCTGCGGGCCAGCGAATCACGCTTCCGGGCCGTGTTCGCCGACGCCGGGATCGGCATGGCCCTGATCGACCCCGAGGACCGGATCATCGAGGTGAACCCGGCCTTCGCCGCCATGGTCGGGTGCGAGCCCTCCGAGCTGGGCCGCACGCACATCCACGACATCATCGACCCCGAGGACACCCCGCAGCGCCTCTACCGCGAACTGGTGGACGGCAGACGCGACCGGATCAAGGTCGAGAAGCGGCTCAAGCACCGCGACGGCCGGTCGGTGTGGAGCAAGGTGACCATCTCCCTGATCAGGGACAGCACCGGGCAGCCCCTCTACACGCTCGCGATGGTCGAGGACGTCACCGAGCAGCGGCTGCTCGGCGACCGGCTCGCCTACCAGGCGCTGCACGACCCGCTGACGCGACTGCCCAACCGGACCCTCTTCTTCGAGCGTCTCGAAGCCGCGTTCCTCCCGGCCCGTCCCGCTGCGGACCGGTCCCGGTCGGCCCGCACGTCCACGTCGGCACCGGGCTCCCTCCCGGCATCCGTACCGCCGTCGGTGAGCAGGTCCGTTCCTGCCTCCGCACCCCCCGCCGTGCCGCCGGCCCTGCCCGTCGGGGCGCCTCCCGCGGTGCCCGGGGGCCTGCCGGCCGGCACGGCGGCACCGGCGGGCGGCGGTGCCGGGCGGACGGCGCACGGCGCAGCGGGCCGGACGGACTTCACCGGTGCGGTGACCGGCGGCTCGACCCGGGCGGGGGCGCTCCGTCCGGCGCGCACGGGCGCAGCGGACAGGTCCACCGGCACGTCGGCGGGCGGCCCCGGGCGCGCGGCCCCGGAGCACGGGCAGCAGCAGCGGATCGGGCTCTGCTACCTCGACCTCGACTGCTTCGCCGCGATCAACGAGACCCTGGGCCACCACATCGGGGACCGGCTGCTGGTCGCCGTGGCCGCCCGCCTGGAGAACGGTTTCGCCCGCGGCGACCGCCAGCTGGTGGCCAGGCTCGGCGGGGACGAGTTCGCCGTGCTGGTCACCGACAGCGAGGGCTCGGCGCAGCTCACGAGCCTGGCCGACCGCCTGCTCGGTGCGCTGGAGCGGCCGTTCGAGATCGCCGGGCACCGGCTCGTGGTCACGGCGTCGGTCGGCGTCGTGGAGCGGCCGGTCGAGGGCACCTCGCCGACCGACCTCCTCAAGGACGCGGACTCCACGCTCTACTGGTCGAAGGCCGACGGCCGGGCACGCTGGACGCTGTACGACCCGGCGCGCGGCGCCCACCAGCTGACCCGGCAGCTGCTCTCCACCGCGCTCCGGCCGGCGCTCGAACGCGGCGAGTTCACCGTCGAGTACCAGCCGCTCGTCGGGCTGTCGGACGGCCTCGTGCACGGCGCCGAGGCGCTGGTCCGCTGGCGTCACCCGCGCTTCGGCACGCTGTCGCCCGACCGCTTCATCCCGCTCGCGGAGGAGACCGGGGCGATCGTGCCGCTGGGCAAGTGGGTGCTGGAGGAGTCGTGCCGTCAGGCCCGCCACTGGCTGGCGGAGTTCCCCGACGCCGACACGTTCGTCAGCGTCAACCTCGCCGCACGCCAGATCTGGGACTCCGACGTCGTCGCCGACGTCGCCGAGGTGCTCCGGCGTACCGGGCTGCCCGCCGGGCTCCTCCAGCTGGAGATCACCGAGAGCGCCCTGCTCGGCCCCGGCGGACGCCCGCTGCAGGCCCTGCAGGCGCTCGCCGACATGGGCATCCGGATCGCCATCGACGACTTCGGCACCGGCTACTCCAACCTCGCCTACCTCTCCCGGCTCCCCGTCCACGTGCTGAAGCTCGACGGCACCTTCGTCGAGGGCTTCCGCGACGCGGGGGCCGTCGGCAGCCGTGCCGACGGCGGCCGGCCGGCCGCCGGGGAGGCCGACGGCCTGCGTGCACGCCGCACCGAGGCGGACGAGCAGATCGTCGGCGCGATGGTGCAGCTCGCCCACGCCCTGGGGCTCACCGTCACGGCCGAGGGCATCGAGAACGCGGCCCAGGCCGAACGCCTCCGCCTCACCGGCTGCGACACCGCGCAGGGCTGGTACTTCGCCAAGCCCGGCGCGGCGGACCTGGTGGCCGCGATGCTCCGCGAGAACCGCTCGCGGTGATCACGCCTGCGGCGGCGGGGCGGGGAAGGCGGGGCGGGCGGGGTGCGGCCCCGCATCGACCCCCCGCACCGCCCCGCCCGGCACTCGCGGTGCGGGGCGGGGCGGTGCCGAGGACGGCTCGGGACGGACTCAGACCACCGGTCCGGCGGCCGCGGGGCCGTCGGCGGTGAGCCCGTAGGCGTCCGCGATCATCCGGTAGGAACGGTGGCGTGCCGCGTGGCCGTGGATGTGCGACGTCACCATCAACTCGTCCGCGCCGACCCGCTTGCGCAGTGCCTCCAGGCCGTCCGCCACGTCCCCCGGGGCGCCGAGCACCACGTTGC
Source organism: Kitasatospora sp. NE20-6 (assembly GCF_045862635.1). NCBI lineage: Bacteria > Bacillati > Actinomycetota > Actinomycetes > Kitasatosporales > Streptomycetaceae > Kitasatospora > Kitasatospora sp. NE20-6. The sequence continues at coordinate 158,126 of NZ_BPRL01000013.1, read as the reverse complement.
CCAGCCAGGTGGCGAGGAAGTCCGCCTCCGCCTCGGTGTAGGGGTGGGCGGCGGCCTCGTCCGGGGTCGGGATCGGGCCGGGCCGTCCCTGCCGGAGCCGCAGCATGGCGAGCCCCGCCGAACGGGACAGCCACAGCGCCGTGGCCTCGTCGTCGGCGGCCACCGCGCTCACACCGATCAGCGCGTACGGCTCCGAGAGCACCTCGGAGGGCTGGAACGAGCTCCGGTACAGGTCGAGGGCGGGCTCCGTGTTGGCGGCGCTGAAGTGGTGGGCGAAGGCGAAGGGCAGGCCGAGCCGGCCCGCGAGCCGGGCACTGAAACCGGACGATCCGAGCAGCCAGACCGGTGGCCGCTCCGGCCCCTGGGGCACGGCCGTCAGCCGTGCGTACGGGTGGCCGGCGGGGAAGTCCGCGTCGAGGAAGTGGGTCAGTTCGGACAGCAGCTGCGGGAAGTCGTCCGCACCGTCCGCGAGGCCGCGCCGCAGGGCCCGGGCGGTGGCCTGGTCCGTGCCCGGGGCGCGGCCCAGGCCGAGGTCGATCCGCCCCGGGTGGAGTGCCTCCAGCAGCCCGAACTGCTCGGCGATCGCCAGCGGCGCGTGGTTGGGCAGCATGACGCCCCCCGAACCCAGCCGGAGGGTCGTGGTGTGCGCGCCGAGGTGCGCCAGGAGCACCGCCGGGGTGGAGCTGGCCACCCCCGGCATCCCGTGGTGCTCGGCGACCCAGAAGCGGTGGTAGCCCCACTCCTCCGCGCCGCGGGCGAGGTCGGTCGTGGCGGCGAGCGCCTCGGCCGGGGTGTGGCCGGCGCCGACCGTGGCGAGGTCGAGGATGGAGAGCGGGGCGGGCGCGGACCCCCGGGCCCGGCCCCGGACGGCGTCCTCCGACCGGCCTGCGTCCTCGGATGGGGTGGCCTGCGCCCCGCTGGTCCCGCTCGGCCGCTGGTCCTCGCTGCTCATGCCGCCCGTCCTCCCGATCTCCGCGATGTGTCTGCGATGCCGCTGCACCGGCGCCACCGCGTGACCGGTGGACAGTGGGACAACAACCCCGGACCGGCCGCGGGTGTTCCCGGCCGCCCGGCCCGGGCACGCCCCGGGCCCTGCACCGGCCACCGGGGCGGGGGCTGGCCGCGCGCCGGCCCGCCTGCCCGGGCGGGCCCGGCCGGTGCCCGCCTGACCTGGACCGCAGGGCGCTGGCGACTTCATGCCAGCGCCGGAAGTCGCCAGTACCTGAGGTCGCGTCAGAGGATCGGATCGGGCAAAGTTACTCACCAGTGCGGTGCATGTGCGACCGCGCTCCTGACGAAGACAGCCGGGCTGGACCAGCGCCGCGCCGTCTGTACGAGCCCCCGGAACGGCACCCCGTTCCGGGGGCTCGTGCCGTGTCGGGACAGGTCCGCGCGCGGGCGGCATCCGGGCGGCCCGCTTCCCCGGGGCCGAGCACTCCGCCCGGCCCGATGTGCATCCCCGCCGGCCGGTGGCCGCGCCCGCGATCACGCCCGCGCCAGGCAGCGCAGGACCGCGCCCGACCGCGATGGCCCGCGATGGCCCGCGATGGCCGTGCCGGTCCGGCGGCGCGGGATGGTTCCGGCCAGGGCTGTGAAGCTCGGCACAGGGGGTGCTTCACGGCATGAAAGGTCGAGTCGCTAGCGTTACTCCTTGCAGCACTGCTCTCCCCCGGGCGGTCTGGAGGGAGCTCGACCTTGGACGCCGCAGCCGTCATCGGCCCGACATGGATCTGCGCGCTGGCGCTGTGCGCCGTGCTCGGTGACGCCTTCCTACCCTTCCTGCCCAGCGGCACACTGGTGATCCTCGCGGTTCTGCGAACGTCCGAGGTCGACGGTGCTCCGCTGCTGCTCGGCGCCGGCGTGGCCGTCGCCTCCTTCCTCGGCGACCTGCTGCTCCTGCAGCTGGCCCGTCGCGGGGCTCCCGCGGTGCGGCGCCGGCTCGCCAGCCGGCCTGGCCTGGCCACCACCGTGGAACGCGTGCAGGAGGGCCTCGCGCAGCGGACCAGCCGGGCCGCGGCCGTCATCGTCATCGTGGCGCGGTTCGTGCCCGCCGGGCGCACCATCCTGGATCTCGCGGTCGGGCACTCGCGGGACTCCTCCCGGCTCTTCCTGCGGTGGTCCGCCCTGGCGGCCGTGATCTGGGCGACGTACATCGTGAGCCTCGGGTGGCTGAACAGCCACTGGTTCGACACCGCCTGGCTGAGCCTCGCGGTCTCCTGCGCGGCGGCGACCCTCATCAGCACCTCGATCGCCCGGCTGATCAGGCGCCGGCGCCGGACCGCCGTCGCCTGCTGACCCGACGGTGCGCGGACGTCGCACCGGGCGTCCGCCCGACCCGGCGACCCGCAGGCCGGGCGGTCGAAGCCCGTCCTGTCTCAGGACGGCAACAGTCGGCCGGAACGGGAGCCGTCACGGGCCTCCCCGCGTGATGGGTAGCGGTGGCATTCGGCGCCCCGGCACTCCCGCGGCGCCTGCCATCCTTGAACAGCACACATGATCGATCGCCCGATGATGTCGGCGCGCCCGGACGGCCACGCGGAGCCAGGGTGCCGGCCGCGCCATCGGTGCCACGCCCAGGGGGAGACCATGAGCAGCATCTCGCGCAGGACCGTGCTGAGTGCCGGTGCGGCCACCGCGGCACTCGGAGTGGTGACGGCGTGCTCGGGCGGCGGTGGATCCGCCTCCAAGGACGCGCAGGGCGGCCGGGCGAGCGCGACCGGCACCCAGCCCACGGTGCAGCCCGTCAAGGCGACCCCGCTGGGGGACGGTTCGACCTCGGACTCCGGGATCCAGCCGAACCAGCCCAAGCCCGAGAAGCTGAAGCCGGGCGAGCAGCCGCCGCAGTTCGTCGTCTTCTCCTGGGACGGCGCCGGCGCGACCGACGACGGGCAGTTCGGCCGGTTCCTCAAGATCGCCGAGGAGCACAAGGCCGCCATGACGTTCTTCCTCTCCGGCATCTACACCCTGCCGAAGGAGAAGGCGAACCTCTACCACCCGCCACGGCACTCCGTGGGCGCGTCGGACATACCCTTCCTGTCCGGGAACGCGGTGCGGAACACGGTCAAGCTGATCAGCCAGGCCTGGCTCGACGGCCACGAGATCGGCACCCACTTCAACGGGCACTTCTGCTCCAGCCGCTCCGACCACAACGGCGTCAACAAGTGGACCCCCGAGGACTGGGAGAGCGAGATCCAGCAGGCGATCTCCTTCGTCACCGGGTGGCGGACCAACACCGGCTTCTCCGACGTCGAGCCGCTGCCCTTCGACTACAGGAAGGAGCTCATCGGCGGCCGCACGCCCTGCCTCGAAGGCCAGAAGGCCCTGCTGCCCACCGCCGCGAAGCTCGGCTGGAGGTACGACGCCAGCTCACCCGGCGGCCAGCAGATCTGGCCGCAGAAGGTGCAGGACGGCAAGATCTGGGACCTCCCGCTGCAGGCGATCCCCTTCCCCGGCCACACGTTCCAGGTCCTGTCGATGGACTACAACATGCTCGCCAACCAGTCGCGCACGACCAAGGGCGACCCGGCGCGGTACGGCGAGTGGCGCGCCCAGGCCAAGGGGGCCTACATGGCCGGCTTCGAGCGGGCCTACACCACGAACCGGGCGCCGCTGTTCATCGGCAACCACTTCGAACAGTGGAACGGCGGCATCTACATGGACGCGGTCGAGGAGACCATGAAGGAGATCGCCGCGAAGCCGGACGTCCGCCTGGTCTCCTTCCGTCAGCTCGTCGAATGGCTCGACGTGCAGGACGAGTCGACGCTGCGGAAGCTGCGGACGCTCGGCGTCGGCAAGGCCCCGGCCGACGGCTGGCAGGCCTTCCTCGGGGCGACGACGGGCTGACGCCCGACACCGCCGCACGGGGGCGCGGCCGGGGCGGTCCCCGGTGGTGTCAGGCCGCGGACCCGCCGTCCAGGATCCGTTCGACGACGGCGTCCGCCCCGGCCGTGCCCCCGATGATCGAGTAGTGGTTGCTGCCGGGCACCCGCGTGGCCGGAACCCTGGTGGTGTCGAGGCCCGCGCGCTCGATCCGGACCGGGTCGTACAGGCCCTGCGGTTCGTCGAGCAGGCCGCGCTCGGCCCAGAGCAGTTCGGCGGGGCACGGCAGCCGGTGGATCGCGGCCGCGGCGTCCTCGTCGAGCAGGACCTCGCGCCCGTCCTGCCGGATCGCGTCCGGCACGCAGGAGGATCGGAGCTCCGGTTCCTCTCCCACCAGGTCGCGCTGGGTGTAGGCGTCCCAGCGGTCCGTCCAGGCACCGGCGAACGCCGGATGGGCCTGCCAGAAATCCCGGTACGCCGCACGGTCGGGAAAGGTCATGGACAGCCGCGTCAGTGCGGGACCGAGGACGTGGGCCAGGGCGTCGTCCTCGTCGACGCCGGCCGGGAGCGGGAAGCTCAGCGCACCGTCGACGAGGATCAGGCGGCGCACCAGCTCCGGATGCCGGACGGCCGTGAGCGCACCGACCCAGGCCCCCATGGAGTGCCCGAGCAGGAGGGCGGGCCCGAGGCCGAGGGCCTGGACGACCTGCGCGACGTCGTCGGCGTGCCGGGCGAGGCCGAACGGCCCGGTGACCTCGCGGCTGCCGGCCCGGCCCCGCAGATCGGGGGCGACGAGCACCGCCCGCCCGGCGAGGCGGTCGGCGACCGCCCCCCACGCGAGTGCGTTCGCGGTGATGCCGTGGACGGCGACCACGGTCGGCGCGTGCGGCGTCCGGGCCGGCCAGCGCAGCACCGTCAGGTCTCCGCCGGGAACGGCCACGGTCAGTTCCTCGTGACCTGCGGCATGACCTGGGACATGGTCTGTGACATGACCTGTGACATGACCTGCGACGTCGGGCGTGCTCACGTTGCCTCGCTCTCACGGGTGCGGACGGGGACGGCCGACCCGCCGCGGGCGGCCCGCAGCCGGCCCGGGAGACGGGCCAGACCGCCGGGGAGCAGGTAGACCACGACCACGAAGAGTATGCCCAGCAGGAAGAGCGGCTGGGAGAGCGGCACCTTCAGGACCGCGGGCAGGTCGGCGACCGCCGAGGAGTTGGCCAGGTCGCCCAGGCGGTGGCCGGCCCAGGTGTAGATCACCCCGCCGAGGAGCGGGCCCCAGCGGGTGCCCGAGCCGCCCAGCACGACCATCACGAGGAGGGCGAGGGTGGCGTCCGAGGTGGCGGCCTGCGGGGTGGCGCCACCGGTGAGCAGGAGGTGGACCACGCCGCCCGCACCGGCGAGACCGCCGGCCAGGACGAAGGCGATCAGCTTGTACCCGTAGGGCCGCAGGCCCAGCACCTCGACGCGCCGCTCGTTCTCCCGGATGCCCGCCCAGATGCGTCCGGTGGGCGAGTTGACGGCGTGGTGCACGATCGCGAGCGTCACGACGAGGTACCCGAGGGCGATCCAGTAGAGGTTGGCGGTGTTGCCGATGCCGACCGTCCAGGCGGGCATCAGGTCCGCCGGGGCGGCCCGGCCCTCCTCGCCGCCGGTGAGGCCGCCGGGATTCCGCTGCACGAGGATGGCCCCGGCCTGGGCGAAGGCGAGGGTGACCATGGAGAAGCCGATGCCTGTCACGCGGAGGCTGACCGCTCCGAGCGCGAGGGCCAGCAGGGTCGCGGCGGCGGTGCCGATCACGGCCGCGGCGGCGAAGGGGAGGCGGAGCTCGATCATTGCGAGCTCGGTGCCGTAGAGGCCCGTGGCGAAGTAGAGGGCGTGGCCGAAGGAGAGCAGGCCCGTGCGGCCGAGGAGAAGGTCGTAGCCGGTCGCGAGGGCGCCGTAGACCAGGCACAGGGCGAGGAGTTGGAGGCTTCCGGGGCTGCCGAGCGGGCCGTCGAGGAGCCCGGGGAGGGGAAGCGCACTGTAGGGGGCGACAAGGAGCAGGATCAGCGGAGCGATCGGCCACCAGCGTAGTGCCCGTCGGCCCGGCGTCGAGCCGTGACGGAATGATTCACCTGTTCGAGGGATGGTGCGTTCACGTCCGCCGGATCCAGAATGTCCGTCAGGAACACTGCTGAGGACGGGATCGGCGATCCCGTCCGGGCTGCCGGTGCTCGTGGTCGAGGTGCTGGAGCTCACGCGAGCCTCCCGGTGAGTCCACGGGGCCGTACGAGGAGAAGCACGGCCAGGAGTACGACGACGGAGAGATCACCCAGACCGGCGGCGGTGTAGTAGTTCGCGAACTGCTGCACGAGACCGACCGCGGCCGATGCCACCGCGGCACCGGTGACGGAGCCCATGCCTCCCATGACGACCACGACGAAGGCGAAGATCAGAAGACCCGTGCCCTGACCGGGGTTCACGGACCCGAAGTAGAGGCCGGCCAGGGCCCCGCCCAGAGCGGCGGCAGCGCCTCCGATGGCGAAGACGAGAGTGAACGCACGGCGGACGTCGATCCCCAGGGCCGTCACCATGGCACGGTCCTCGACACCGGCCCGGACGATCAGCCCGTACCGGGTGCGGGCGAGGAAGAGCCGCAGGGCGAACAGGACGGCCAGGGCCGCCCCCATGAGGACGAAGCGGTTGACGGGCACGACCGCACCGAACAGGCCGACGGTGCCGGAGAGTTCCGAGGGCTGCGGGAAGGGCCTGGCATCGGCCCCCCACACACCCATGAGCAGTGCGGGCAGGGCGAGCCCGACACCGACGGTGGCCAGGATCTGGTCCCGCGGACGGCTGTAGAGAGGCCGGATGACCACGAGTTCGAGCAGGACGGAGGCAAGGGTGCCCACCACCGTGCCGAAGAGGACGGCCAGCCAGAAGGACATCCCGGCCTCGGCCGCGGCCCACCAGGATGCGTAGGCCCCCACGGACAGCAGCGCGCCGTGGGCGAAGTTCAGCACGTCCATCAGCCCGAAGATCAGCGAGAGGCCGGAAGCCACCAGGAAGTACAGCGCACCGAGCCCGAGACCGGTACAGACAAGGAGAACAACAGTGCTCATGGGGAGATCACCTCCGTGACGGATGCGGTCGGATCGGGGTCGGCAGCCCGTTGGAGGAACCCGGTGGACGCCGCAGCCGCGGCCGGGTGCGTCACCGGCTCCACCGTCCTTCGGCCACCCACACCGAGCAGGCGGCGGGCGGCCTCCTCGTCGGCCAGCAGATCGGCGGCCACACCCTGGTGGGCGGTACGGCCGTCGGCCAGGACGGCGCACCGGTCGGCCAGTCGCCTCACCAGCGCCAGGTTCTGCTCGACGAGGAGCACCGGAACCCGCTCGGCGGCTCTGGCGAGAACCTCCGCCACCTCGGAGACGATCTTCGGAGCCAGGCCCTTCGTGGGCTCGTCCGCGATGACCAGCCGGTTGCGGTTGAGCAGCGTGCGGCCGATCGCCACCATCTGCTGCTGGCCGCCCGAGAGCGTCCCCGCGAGCTGCCGCGCCCGCGTGCGCAGTTCGGGGAACAACTCGTGGACCAGGTCGTACGCGGGTTCGGCGTCCCGCTCGGCCAGGCGGAGGTTCTCCGCCACGGTGAGGCCGGCGAAGATGCCGCGGTCCTCGGGGGCGTAGCCGATGCCCTGCCGGACCACCTGGTGCGTGGGCAGGCCTGCGAGTTCCACCCCGTCGAAGCGGATGCTCCCCGTCCGCGGGACGAGTCCCATCACCGCCTTGGCGGTGGTGGTCTTGCCGGCACCGTTGCGCCCGAGGAGGGCGGTGACGCCCGTCGCCGCAACGTCGATGTCCACACCGTGGAGGATGTGCAGCCCGTCGATCACCACCCGGAGTCCCCGGACGGCGAGCAGCGGTTCCGCGACCACCGCACCGCCGGCGGCGCCGTTGCCGTCCCGCTGTCCGTCCGCCTCCGGCGCCGTCCGTCCCGCCGTCCGTCCCGCCGTCCGAAAGGAGTTGTCGTTCACAGCGCCTCACCCAGGTAGGCCTGCTGCACGGTGGCGTCCGCCATCACTGCTGCAGGAGCGTCCAATGCCAGAAGAGTGCCGTGGTGCATCACCGCGACCCGGTCCGCGAGGCCGAGCAGGACGTCCATGTGGTGCTCGACCATCAGGACCGTCCGGCCCGAATCCCGGTGCACGGAGCGGATCAGCTCGGTGAGCGCCGGCACCTCCTCCGCACTGACACCGGCCATGGGCTCGTCCAGGAGGATGAGCCGGGGGTCCGCGACGAGCAGCACGGCAAGCTCCAGCTTGCGCTTCTCGCCGTGGGACAGTGCGCCCGCCAGGGTGTCTGCGCGGTGCCCGAGCTCGGTGCGCTCCAGCGTCTCCGCGACCTGGGCGTCGTACCGGTCGGCACGGCGCCACAACCGGTACGAGGCCCCCGGGCCGGCAGCGGCCTGGGCAGCCAGGCGGACGTGGTCGGCGACCGTCATCCCGTTCCACAGGGAAGAGGTCTGGAAGGTGCGGCCGAGCCCGAGCCTGGCCCGGGCGTGGACGGCGTGGGCCGTGACGTCGACGCCGTCCAGCTCCACGGTGCCGTGAGTCGCCGGGTGGAGCCCGGAGACGAGGTTGAAGAGGGAGGTCTTGCCGGCACCGTTCGGCCCGATGAAGGCGATGAACTCGCCCTCGTCCACGGCGAAGGAGACGTCCTCCAGGATCGGGACACCTCGGACCGACCAGCCGAGCCCACGGAGCCGCAGCACCGGCGTGCCCGGCGCCGTTGTCGCCGCCGTGCCCGGTGCTGCCGCCGCCGTGCCCGGCGTCACCAGTATGCCCGCCACCGGCTCCTGCGGTCCCGCCGCGGATACGGGAGGCTGCATCAGGATCAGCCCGCCATCGCGGTGACGGGCGGCGCCACCTGGTCCGCGGTGAGCACCTTCTCCACGGTGGGCCTGGCCGCCGCACCGGTACCGGTGAGCTTCACCTGGAACATCGGCTGCAGCAGGGCGTGGTCCTCGGCGCGGATGCTGAGCCGGCCCTTGACGCCGTCGAAGCTCCAGCCCTCCAGTGCCTTCACCAGCGCCGCGGTGTCGTCGGCCGACCCGTGGTTGGCCTCGATCGCGTGGACGATCATCTGGGCCGCGGTGAAGCCGTCCGGGGTGAAGATGTCGGCCTTGCCGCCCGCCTTGGCGACGGAGTCCGTCATGGCGCGCTCGACGTCGGTGCCGGCGGCACCCGGGAAGTAGTGGTTGAGGAAGGAGATCTTCTCGGCCGCCGGGCCGAAGAGCGGGTACGAGGCGGCCAGGTCGAGGCCGGTGACGACCCTGGTCGCCGCGAAGACGTCCTGCTGGTTGAGGGACGTCCACAGGGCCGAGGCGGTCTCGCCGGCCCACGCGACGAACAGGAGGTCGGGCTTGGACGCCTTGGCCTGCGTGGCGAACGGGGTGAGGTCGGTGGCGCTGGGAGGGGCGAGGACGGCGTCGACGGTCGCACCGGCCTTCCCGAGCACGGCGCGCACCGCGGCGACGTTGGCCTGGCCGAAGGCGCTGTCCTGGGCGAGCACCGTCACCTTCTTGCCCTTCGCCTCGCCGATGAAGGAGGCGGCGGTCAGCGTGTCCTGGTACGACTGGCGCCCGGACCGGAACGTGTACGTGTTGAGTGCGGTGACCTTGTCCGCGGCGGCCGGGCCGCTGATGAAGAGCACCTTGTTCTGCGCGGCGAACGGCGCCACCTGCAGGGCCACACCGGAGGCCGTCGAGCCGGCGAGGATCTTGTACCCCTTGCCGATCAGCTCCTTCGCCCCCGAGACCGCCTTCGCGGGATCGCCCGCGTCGTCCTGCTCGACGAACTCGATCGGATGCCCGTCGACCTTGCCGGTGCCCTTGGTCGCGTAGTCGAGCCCCGCCTTGAAGCCTTCGAGGTACTGCTTGCCGTAGGCGGCGAGCGGCCCCGTCCGGGAGTAGAGCAGCCCGACCTTCACCGGGCCGGACGCGTCGGCGCTCTTCGCGTCGGCCGTTCCCGCGGTGCCGGCCTTGGCACAGCCGACGGCGAGCACCCCGCACACCGCGAGGAGGGCGGCCTTGCGCACGGCACGCCCCGGGCGTCCCGTCCGGCCGGTCCCGCCCGGCGTGCCGGCACGCCCCTGCTGCACGGGATCCCCGGTGGTTCCGGCTGCTCTGACACTGGTGACGAGACTGCTGCGCATGATGGCCGGCTCCTGAGGGTGCTGCGGGGTGGATGCCGGAACCGTAGGAGCGCGCCCGGGCCGGCGACATGGCGCCGGTCGACGTACCCGAGGCCCGCACTGTGTGGGTCTCGGCCATGTCCGGCCGTCAGCTGCGCGCCCATGTGGCCGGGCGACACCGCCCGACCCGTTCTGCTGTCGTGCACCGCCATGGAACGGGCGCTGTTCCCCGGTGAGGGTGGTCCGGCGGCGCCACCCCGGCACGACCACCGCCCGACCACCGCCCGACCGGCAGACCGACCTGCGCACTGGCCGACGCACCGGCCGGCACACCGGCCGGCGGACCGGGGCCCGCCTGCACCGGCCCGTGCCCGCCCCACCAGCCCGAACCCCGTGAGGTGACCCCTTGGACAAGGTCCTTGACTCCCCCGATCGCGCCGTCGAGGACATCCCCGACGGTGCGGTCCTCGCCGTCGGCGGCTTCGGGCTGTGCGGTATCCCCAGCACCCTGCTCGGCGCGCTCGCCGCAGCCGGAACCGGCGGCCTGCAGGTCGTCTCCAACAACTGCGGCGTGGACGACTGGGGCCTCGGCCTGCTCCTGCACGCCGGGCGGATCGCCCGCATGACGTCCTCGTACGTCGGGGAGAACAAGGAGTTCGCCCGCCAGTACCTGAGCGGCGAGCTGGAGGTCGAGCTCACACCGCAGGGCACGCTGGCCGAGCGGCTGCGGGCCGGCGGGGCGGGCATCCCGGCGTTCTTCACCCCGGCCGGGGTCGGCACCCAGGTCGAGGAGGGCGGGCTGCCGTGGCGGTACGCGGCGGACGGCTCGGTGGCCGTGTGCTCGCCGGCGAAGGAGGTCCGCGAGTTCGGGGGCCGCCGCTACCTGCTGGAGGAGGCGATCACGGCCGACTTCGCGCTGGTCCGTGCGGAGGTGGCGGACCGCCACGGCAACTGCGTGTTCCACGCCGCCGCCCGCAACTTCAACCCCCTGTGCGCGGCGGCTGGGCGGATCACCGTCGTGGAGGCCGACCGGATCGTCGAGGCGGGTGAGCTGCCACCGGACGCGGTGCACCTGCCCGGCGTCTACGTCGACCGGGTGGTCGCGGCCGACCCGGCCGACCGCAGGATCGAGCGACGCACCGTCCGGCCGGCTCTCCTGGAGGCCTGAGATGTCCCCGACCACCACGATCACCACGACCGCTCCCGGCACCGACGGCGCCACCGCCGACCCGCGGGACGTGCTCGCGGCGAGGGCGGCCCGCGAGCTGCGCGACGGCCAGTACGTGAACCTCGGGATCGGCCTGCCGACGCTGATCCCCGACCACCTGCCGCCCGGTGTGCACGTCGTGCTGCACTCCGAGAACGGCATCCTCGGCGTGGGCCCGTACCCGGAGGCCGGCACGGAGCACCCGGACCTCATCAATGCCGGGAAGGAGACGGTGACCGTCCGTCCGGGCGCCGCCTACTTCGACTCGGCGTTCTCGTTCGGGATGATCCGGGCGGGTCGGATCGACGTGTCGGTGCTCGGTGCGATGCAGGTGTCGGCCGGCGGCGATCTCGCCAACTGGATGATCCCGGGCAAGATGGTCAAGGGCATGGGCGGCGCGATGGACCTGGTGCACGGGGCGCGCCGGCTGATCGTCGTGATGGAGCACGTGGCCCGCGACGGCTCGCCGAAGATCGTGAACGAGCTCACCCTGCCGGCCACCGGCCGGGGCGTCGTGCACCGGATCGTCACGGATCTCGCGGTGCTGGACGTCACGCCGGAGGGGCTCGTGCTGGTGGAGGTGGCGCCGGGACGCACGGTCGCGGAGGTCCGGGCGGCCAGCGAGCCGCCGCTGCTGGTGCCGGCCGGGTTCGGCGACGACACCGACTGATCCCCGACGGAGGCCCGGCCGGGGCACCGCGCACACCGCGCAGCACCCCGGCCGGGCCTCCGTCGTCCCCGGGCGGACTCAGCCCTTCAGGTTCGGGATCGTCCAGTCGATCGGCTCGCCGCCGGCCTCCGTGAGCGCCGTGTTGATCTGCGAGAACGGCCGGCTGCCGAAGAAGAGCTTCGCGGAGAGCGGCGACGGGTGCGCGCCCTGCACCACCGCGTGGCGGGACGTGTCGATCAGCGGCAGCTTCTTCTTCGCGTAGTTGCCCCAGAGGACGAAGACGCAGGGCTCCTCGCGGGCGCTGACGGCCTTGATCACCGCGTCGGTGAACTTCTCCCAGCCCTTGGCCTTGTGCGAGTTGGCCTCGTGCGCACGCACCGTGAGCACCGCGTTGAGCAGCAGGACGCCCTGCTCGGCCCAGGGCATGAGGTAACCGTTGTCGGGGGCGGGGATGCCGAGGTCGGCGTCCAGCTCCTTGAAGATGTTCCGCAGCGACGGCGGGGTCTTGGTGCCGGGCAGCACGGAGAAGCTCATGCCGTGGGCCTGGCCGTCGTCGTGGTACGGGTCCTGGCCGAGGACGAGCACGCGCACCTTGTCGTACGGCGTCGCCGCGAGGGCGGAGAACTCCTGCCCGCTCGGCGGGAAGACCTGGTGCTCGGCCCGTTCCGTCGCCAGGAAGGCGGCGAGCGCGGCGAAGTAGGGCTTGCCGGTCTCCTCGGCGAGCGCCTCCCGCCACGACTCGGGTACCTCGAAACCGGCGCCCACGCCCGCCTCAGCCAGATCCGTCACGACCAACCTCCCACCGACCGCGCGGCATCCCGCAACAGCCGCTTCCGACGTACGACTTCTACAACCCGAACGCTACACACCCGGACCGACACCCCGCGCCCACCGGTCGGCGCCGGCGGCGGTCAGGCCCGTGGTCCGGCCCGCGGCCCGGGCTGCGCAGCGGGTGGTGCGCCGTGGCGCCGACCGGTGGGCGCGGGGACCTCGCTCGGGACCTGGAGATCTCGGGACCTGGGTCCGGCCGGCCGTACGGACGCGGTCCGGTCGGACCGCGCGTGCCCGACGGCGTTCAGCACGGTCAGCAGCACCGTGAGCAGGTCGGGCACCGAGAGAACCGGCAGGTGCAGCACCAGCGGGGCGAGAACGACGGCCGCGGCCGGCCTGGGCGGGCAGACCCCGCGCAACCCGGTGGAACCCGCCGAACCCGGTGTACCCCGCGGGACGGCGGCCCTGCGCGGGCTCCGCCCCTCCCCGGAGCGGGCCCGCGCGGGCTGTGCGCGGGTGGCGCTAGATCTCGTCGATCAGGTCGGCGATCGACTTCACGACGCGGGTCGGCCGGTACGGGAACCGCTCGACGTCGGCCGGGGCCGTGAGGCCGGTGAGCACCAGGATGGTCTCCATGCCGGCCTCCATGCCGGACACCACGTCGGTGTCCATGCGGTCGCCGATCATCGCCGCGGACTCCGAGTGCGCGCCCGCCGTGTTGAGGGCCTCACGCATCATCAGCGGGTTGGGCTTGCCGACGAAGTAGGGCTCGACGCCCGTCGCCTTGGTGATCAGGGCGGCGACCGAGCCGGTGGCCGGGAGCACGCCCTCGGTGGACGGCCCGGTCTCGTCGGGGTTGGTGCAGATGAAGCGGGCACCGGCGTTGATCAGGCGGATCGCCTTGGTGAGGGCCTCGAAGCTGTAGGTGCGGGTCTCGCCCAGCACCACGTAGTCCGGGTCCTTGTCGGTGAGCACGTAGCCGGCCTGGTAGAGCGCGGTCGTCAGGCCGGCCTCGCCGATGACGTACGCGGTGCCGCCGGGGCGCTGGCTCTTGAGGAACTTCGCCGTCGCCAGGGCGGAGGTCCAGATGCACTCCTCCGGCACCTCCAGGCCCATGCCGGCGAGGCGGGCGCTGAGGTCGCGCGGGGTGTAGATGGAGTTGTTGGTGAGCACCAGGAACGGCTTGCCGGACTCCCCCAGGCGGCGGAGGAACTCCTGCGCCCCGGGGATCGGGGTGCCCTCATGGATGAGGACGCCGTCCATGTCGGTCAGCCAGGACTCGATGGGCTTGCGGTCTGCCACGTGCGTGTCTCCCGAGATCGTGCGGGTGGTCGTTCTGAACTGCACCCCTCCGCCCGGTGACCCGCAGCGGGCCGGACCGCGACGTGTGGGGGTCCTGCCGGCTGCCCCAACGGGCCCAGCCTAATCCGCACACCTGGCCGACGGGAGGACGTCCCGCCCTGCGGACTTCGGGGCCCGTGGCGGGGACCGGGCAGGAGGGGCGCGCGGGCCGTCCTGCCGGGCGGCCCACCGCCTCAAGGTGTCCTTAAGCGGCCCATAACGGCACTGGGTGACCGTCAATCCGCCGGTCCGCACTGGCTAGCGTGCAGGACGCAGCGCCCCCGCCCTCACCCCTCCCTCCCCCGAGGAGCTCCCCCATGTCCGCTCGCCCGTCCGCCTGCCGCCGACGCCGGGTCACCGTGCTGGCCGGCGCCTTCGCGGGGCTGGCCCTGTCCGGCACGCTGGGCACCGGGACCGCCGCCGCCCACGGCTCCATGCAGAACCCGTTGAGCCGGGTCTCCGGCTGCTACCTGGAGGGCCCGGAGAACCCGAGGTCGGCGGCCTGCGCGGCGGCGATCGCGCACGGCGGAACCCAGGCCGTGTACGACTGGAACGGTGTCCGGATCGGCGACGCCGGCGGCCGCCACCGCGAGATCATCCCGGACGGACGGCTCTGCAGCGCCGGCAACGCCGAGTTCGCCGGTCTGGACCTCGCCCGCGCCGACTGGCCCGCGACCAGCCTGACCGCCGGCGCCGCCTTCACCTTCCGGTTCCGTGCCACCGCCCCGCACCGCGGCACGTTCCGGCTGTACGTCACCAACACGGCGTACGACCCGACGCGGCCGCTGGGCTGGTCCGACCTGCAGTCCACGCCGTTCCTGACCGTCACCGACCCGCAGCTGGTGGACGGTCAGTACGTGCTGCCCGGCACCGTTCCGTCCGGGCTGAAGGGCCGCCAGCTGATCTATGCGATCTGGCAGCGCTCGGACAGCCCGGAGGCCTTCTACTCCTGCTCCGACGTGGTGTTCGACGGCACGGGCACCGTCGCGGGCACCGCCCCCGTGCCGTCGGCCGGCAGCGGGGCGCAGCACGTGCACCCGACCGCTCCCGCGCCGGGGACGCCGACCGCGACGCCGACCGGTTCCATGGCCGTCCCCGCAGCGGCACCCGCCGCCCCCGCGGCGTCGGCCGCCGCCTCGTCCGCCGCCGCACCGGCGACCACGCCCGGCAGCGCCCCCACGCCCGCCACGGCCCCCGCCGCCGGGCGGCAGCTGGCCCGCACCGGCACCGACCGGTCGACCGGCCTGATCGCCGCGGTCGGCGCGGCCTTCCTCCTGTCGGGCACCGCGATGGCCGTCCTGCGCCGCCGTCACCGCCGCGGCGCGCACGCCCGCTGACACCGGGCGGGCCGACGCGGCCGTGGTTGAGTAGGGACATGAGCAGCGTGCCCCGACCCCCCTTCCGCGTCGGTCTGATCGGCTACGGCCTGGCCGGCTCCGCCTTCCACGCCCCGCTGATCGCCTCCACCCCCGGACTGCAGCTGGCCGCGGTGGTCACCGCCAACCCCGACCGCCGCGACCGGCTGCGCCGGGTGCACCCGGGCGCGCAGCCCGTCGACACCCCCGAACAGCTCCTCGCCCGCGGCGACGAGCTCGACCTGGTGGTCGTCGCCTCCCCCAACCGCACGCACGTGCCGATCGCCGGGGCCGCCGTCGCCGCCGGCATCCCCGTGGTCGTGGACAAGCCGCTCGCCGGCACCGCCGCCGAGGCGGCCGCGCTGTGCGACCTCGCCGAGCAGGCCGGCGTGATGCTGTCGGTCTTCCAGAACCGCCGCTGGGACGGCGACTTCCTGACCGCACGCCGTCTCCTGGAGGAGGGCGTGCTCGGCCGGGTGCACCGCTTCGAGTCGCGGTTCGAGCGCTTCCGCCCCAAGCCGAAGCCCGGGTGGCGCGAGCTCGCCGATCCGGCCGAGGTGGGCGGCACCCTGTACGACCTCGGCAGCCACCTCGTCGACCAGGCGCTCACCCTGTTCGGCCCGGCCGAGAGCGTGTACGCGGAGATCGAGACGCTGCGCGACGGCGCGGTCGTCGACGACGACGCCTTCGTCGCCCTGACGCACGCCTCCGGTGTCCGCTCGCACCTGTGGACGAGCGCCCTCGCCCCGCTCGGCGGCCCCCGGCTGCGCGTGCTCGGCGACACCGCCGGCTACGTGAAGTTCGGCATGGACCCGCAGGAGGACGACCTCAGGGCCGGTCGGCACCCCGGTGACGGGCGTCCCTGGGGGGCCGACGACCCGGCCTCCTACGGCACCCTCGGCACCGACGAGGGCGCGGCCCGCACCCCCACCGACCCCGGCGACTACCCGGCCTACTACGCCGGGGTCGCCGCCGCCCTGGCCACCGGCGGCCCGCCGCCCGTCGACCCGCGCGACGCGGTCGCCACCCTCGCCGTCCTCGAAGCCGCGCGCGGCTCCGCCGCCACCGGCAGCACCGTCCGGCTCGGCTGACACCGCCCGCCCGGGCCCGGGAACGCCGTCGGGGCCGACCGCGGTGCGCGGTCGGCCCCGACGGGTTCCCCGGGGGCGTGCGCGGCCGGACCGGGTACCGCCGGGCGGCCGCGGCGGGGGGGGCCCCCCGGGGGGGGGGGGCGCCCCCGACGGGTTCCCCGGGTCGTTCAGCGGCCGTACGGGTTCCCGCCGGGCGGCGGCGTGCCCTGCCCGGGCGGGAAACCGCCCGGCGCGGGCGGCTGCTGGCCGTAGGGCTGCGGCTGCCCGTACGGCGCCTGCGGCTGCTGACCGTACGGGCCCGGAGCCGGCGGCTGCGCCGGGAACCCGGCAGCCGGGTACGACGGCTGGGCCTGCTGGGGCTGCAGCGGCTGCTGGCCGTACGGCGCGGGCGGCACCGGTCCGGGCCCTGCCGCGGAGCGGTTGCGCCGGGCGACGACCACGATCACGATCACCACCAGCACCACGACGACGCCCGCGGCGCCGAGGATCAGCGGCAGGCTCCCCGAGTCCGAGTCCGACGACGCCTGGGCCGCCGGAGAGGACGGCACCTGCGCGGGCGCCGAGGCCGGCGTACTCGCCGCACCGCCGGGATCGGCCGTCGCCTCGCCGGACGGCGCCGGGGCAGCCTCCCCCGCGAGGGGGCTCCGGTCCGCGGGCCCCGGGTCGCCCGGCGTGGTCAGCGCGATCCGCGGACGGACGGCGCCGTAGCCGACGTAGTCGCTGCGGCCCGTCTCACCGGCGGCCTTTCCCGCGGTGTTGATGAGGACGCGGAGGACCTGGTTGTTCGTCCACTCCGGGTGCACGGACCAGACGAGGGCGGCCGACGCGGAGGCCAGTGCGGTCGCGTCGGACGTCCCGTGGCTCTTGCAGTACCCCGACGGTCCGGTGCAGGCGGTGTAGATGTCGGCGCCGGGCGCGGACAGGGTCACCTGCGGACCGTGCTCGGACTCGGAGGTCGACTTGCCGTTCCTGTCGGTCGCCGCCACCCCGACCACCCCGGGCATGCCGGCGGGGTACTCGACGACGTTGCTCCCGCTGCCGCTGTTGCCCGCGGCGGCGAAGATCAGGCTGCCCTTCGCGGTGGCGTGGTCGACCGCGGCGCGCAGCTTCTCCAGGTCCGCCGGCTTCAGGTAGCCGGCGGCGATGCCCTGCGAGATGCTGATGATCCTGGCACCGTGGTCGGACCCGTAGACGATGCCGTCGGCCAGCTGCTGCAGCGCACCGGCGGCGGTTCCGTCCGTCCCGCCGATCTTGCTGTTGACCTTGATCGGGAGGACCTTCGCGCCGGGTGCCAGGCCGTACGCGCCCTTGCCGTTCAGGCCCTTGCCGCTGCCGACGATGTTCGCCGCCATCGAGGTGCCGTGCCCGTTCGGGTCGGTGGTGGCCCCTCCCGGCAGCCCGCTGAAGTCCTTGCCGGACACCAGCTGACCTTGCAGGTCAGGAGCATCCCCCTTCACGCCGGTGTCGATCACGGCGACGGTGACGCCGGTGCCGGTGCTGGTCCTCCACATCTCCGGGGCCTTCATGGCGTCCAGGTGCCACTGCTGCTCCCGGATCGAGTCCGCTCCGGCGGCGGGACCGACGACCACCCCGACCATGACGGCGGCCACCGCCGACAACGCGGCGAACCGCCGCCCCCGCACTCCCCTGCCCGTTCGCCGCATCACACTCTCCTTCGATCGATCGTCCAGGGCCGTTCCGGCCTGCCGCACAGACCTGCCCGGCCACCGGGTCCATGACCCCGTGACCGGGCAGGCAGGCTGATGACTACTCAATCACGCCCGGATTGACCGGGCCCGTACCGGACGTCCAGGTGTCCTCGTCCTCGGTCAGGTAGTCGGGACGGTTACCGCGGTTCTTGTCCTTCCGTCCGGCAGCGCCGCCCTGGCCGCCGCCGAAGCCGCCGTGACCGGCCCGCCCGTCCGTCCCGCGCTCCGCCCTGCCCCGCAGGCCGGAGCCGCCCTGGGTGAACTCGCCACCCGCGGAGGGCCCGCGGCGGCCGCCGACCGCACCGCCGGAGCGTCCGACCAGGCCTCCGGCACCACCGCGTGCACCGCCGGCGCCGCCCTTGGCACCGGCACCGGCACCGCCCGCGCCGCCGGCGTGCGGCATGCCGCCCATGCCGGGGGCTCCGGACCGGCCCGTCTGGGCGCCACCCGCGCCACCCGCGCCACCCGCGGCACCCGCAGTGCCACCGGTCCGCGCACCCGCGCCGCCGGCTCCGGCGACCGAGCCGCCGGCCCGGCCGGCGCCACCGGCACCGACCGTACTGCCGGCCCCGCGACCGCCACCGAGGCCGCCCGCACTGCCGGCGCCGCGGCCGCCACCGAGGCCGCCCGCTCCGCCCAGGCCGCCGAGCCCACCGGGGATCGTGCCGCCGGGCAGACCGCCGACACCACCGCCGAGGCCACCGCCGCCTGTTCCGAGGCCGCCACCACCGGCGCCACCACCGGGAAGGCCCGGACCGGACGGGCTCGGCAGGGTCGGCGACACCGGCACGTGGTCGATCCCCGTGCTCGGGATGTTCACGCCGGGGCTCGGCAGGGGTGTGACGTGGCCGGGGGTGACGGGCGTCGGGTGCGTCGATCCCGTCGGCACCTGCTGCGACCCGCCCGGGGGCGACCACGACGGCATCTGCGCCGGGCTGAACGAGCCGCCGGTGCCACCGCCGGTCGAGCCACCGCCGACCGACACGTTCTCGCTGTTACCGCGGCTGATGTCCGCGCCGGGCGGCGGCGGGAAGATCGGGGGCTGTGCCTGGCTGAGCCGCGAGATGGACTGGTCGTACGACTGCCCCAGCTTCGCCATCTGCTGGGTGGCGTCCTCGTGGGCCTGGTTGATCCGGGTCTGCGCGGCGTTCGCCTCCTCCGGGGTCACCCAGTCGGGGTCGACCATGTTGGCGACCTTGCCGGCCGCCCAGCCGCCCACCACGGTGCCGATGCCGGGCATCGCGATGCCACCGGCGATCACACCGCCCACGGTGACGGCGGTGTTGGGCTGGGCCTCGTACCGGCGGACGATCTCCATGTCGGCGGTCGGCACGCCGGGCATGCCCGACTTGACCTCGCTGAGCGTCTCACCGGCGGTCGCCATGTAGGTGCCGGCGGTCCGGGAGTACGAGGCGAGTTCCATGGTCGACTTGGAGACGTTGCCGCCCCAGTTCTTGAAGCTGTCGGCCGCGTCGCCCTGCCAGTCGAGCCCGCCCATGTGGGCGTGCAGCTCGTTGCTGACCTCGTCCATCTTCTGGGCGGCCAGCAGCAGGCGCTGACCGATCTGCATGACGGCCACCGGGTCGGCGCCGTCGACCATCGCCACGAGATCCTCGTGGGTGTTGGCGCCGAAGTCGCCGTCCCCTTGGTGGAGACGACGGACGAATCGCTTCTCGGTCATGCCTCACTCCCCCTCTCCGCTGTCGGAGCAGTCATCAGTAGGCCCCCTGCTGCGTACCGGTCGTGGGCTGGACGGCCTGCTGTGGGTAGGTCGCCGGCTGGGCGTACGTGCCACTGCCCGCCGGGCGGTAGGCGGCGGACGATCCGGCGGGCGGCAGCTGCGACTGCTCGCCGGCCTGGTTGAGGATCGTGTGGAACTTCTGGCGCTGTTCCTCGTCGGCGTTGTCGTAGCCCTTGGCCGCCATGTCGATGCTGGCGCTCATCGCCTCGATCTGGAGGGAGAGCGTCCTCGACAGCTGCTCCAGGTTGGCGTGCACGGTGGTGTACGCCGACATCAGGTCGCCGACCTGGCCGAAGTTCTGGCCGAGCTGCCAGGGCTGCAGCTGCTGCTGGGAGACCTCGCCGTGACTCGCGGGCGAGCCGTCGAGGCCGCTCAGGATCGCGTCGACCTTGTTCTTGAAGGTCTGCAGGTTCTCGACCTCGACCTTGACCTCCCTGGCCCCGACCTGGCCGGCCAGGGTCTGAGACTGCGCGACCATGGCCGCCGTCTGCGCAGCCGTCACCGTCGAGACGATGTTGTAGAAGATCCCGGACGTCCCGCCATCGCTCATCGCCGTTCCACCTCCCCCGTGCACGGCCTGGCCCCGCCGCGGCCCGCCGTACCACCACTTCTCCTGAGCTCCCCTGCCGGGTGCTCTAACCGTTCCGTTCGGACGCTCACGCACCGACGGGCGGCATCCGCCGCCACCCTTAACATAGCGGCCGCCCCCGACGCGCCGTCAGGGGCCCTCTGCCGTGGAACCGCTATCGGTACGTACCCGTCACCTCTCCGCCACAACGCCCTTCCCCGGGGCCGTTGTTCCCGCCGCCCCGGTCCGGGGCGGCACCGGCCGCGGCGGGGCACGGGCCTAGCGGCGGGACCAGGCGTCCAGGTGGGCGTCGATCTCGCCGCCGATCCGCTTCTTGCCCGCCGCGTCGAGGAAGGAGGCCTCGACGGCGTTCCGGGCGAGCGCCGCCACGCCCGCCTCGTCCAGGTCGAGCAGGCGGGCGGCGACGGCGTACTCGGTGTTGAGGTCGGTGCCGAACATCGGCGGGTCGTCGCTGTTGACGGTGACGAGCAGACCGGCGTCGACCATCTGCCGGATCGGGTGCTCCTCCATGCGCGCGACCGCCCGGGTCGCAATGTTGGACGTCGGGCAGACCTCCAGCGGGATGCGGTGCTCGCCGAGGTGGTCGACGAGGGCCGGGTCGTGGACGGACTGCGTGCCGTGCCCGATCCGCTCGGCGCCGAGGTCGCGGAGCGCGTCCCACACGGTCTGCGGGCCGGTGGTCTCGCCGGCGTGCGGCACGCTGTGGAGGCCGGCGGCCCGCGCCCGGTCGAAGTACGGCTTGAACTGCGGGCGCGGCACGCCGATCTCCGGACCGCCGAGGCCGAAGCTGACCAGGCCCTCGGGGGCCAGGTCGAGGGCGAGGCGGGCGGTCTCCTCGGCGGCGGCGAGACCGGCCTCGCCGGGGATGTCGAAGCACCAGCGCAGCACGATGCCGAGGTCCTTCTCGGCGGAGATCCGCGCGTCCTCGATGGCCTCCATGAACGCCGTGTCGGGGATGCCCCGCCTCACCGACGAGTACGGGGTGACGGTGAGCTCGGCGTACCGGATCTGCTGGCGGGCCATGTCCTCGGCGACGCCGTACGTCAGCGCCCGGACGTCCTCGGCGTCACGGACGAGGTCGACGACGCTCAGGTACACCTCGATGAAGTGCGCGAAGTCGGTGAAGGTGAAGTACTCGGCGAGCGCCACGGGGTCGGCGGGCACCTTGCTGCGGCCCTCGTGGCGGGCGGCGAGCTCGGCCACGACGCGCGGCGACGCGGAGCCGACGTGGTGCACGTGCAGTTCCGCCTTGGGCATGCCGGCGATGAACGCCTCGATGCCGTTCGTGCCTTCGGCCACGGTGCTGCTCCTTCTCGGTCGACTCGCGCGGATCGCGGCAGGCCGCCGTCCCCCCGGGACGGGACCGGGCCGCGTCCCCGATCGTAATGTCAGCCCCCGAGCGCGACGGCCACGCTGTGGATGACGAGTCCGGCGGCGGCGCCGACGACCGTGCCGTTGATGCGGATGAACTGGAGGTCGCGCCCGACGTTGGCCTCGATCTTGCGGGAGGCCTCGTCGGCGTCCCAGCCGGCGACGGTGTCGGAGATCAGGGCGGTGATCTCCTCGCGGTACGTGGCGACGACGTACTCGGCGGCGTCCTGGAGCCAGCCGTCGGCCTTGGCCTGGAGCCGGCCGTCGGTGGCGAGGCGCTCGCCGAAGGAGCGCAGGCCGTCGCGGAGGCGGCGGCGCAGTTCGCTGTCCTCGTCCTCGGCGGCGTCGAGGACGAGGGTGCGGACGGCGTCCCAGGAGGAGGCGATGAGGTCCTGCACCTCGGGCCGGGCCAGCAGGTCGGCCTTGGCGTGCTCGACGCGGGCGATGGTGTCGGGGTCGTGCTGGAGCTCGGTGGCGAAGTCGGCGAGGAAGTTGTCGATGGCGCCGCGCGCCGCGTGGTGCGGGTCGTCGCGGATGTCGGTGACGAACCGCATGAGTTCCTTGTGGACGCGTTCGCCGACCTGGAGGTCGATGAAGCGCGGCGTCCAGCCGGGCGTCTTGCTGGTGATCCGCTGCACCACGTCCTCGTGGTGCTCGGTGAGCCAGTGGTGGACGCGGACGGCGATCAGGTCGACGACGCCGTGGTGGCCGCCGTCGGCGACGACCTTGGCGAGGAGCCGGCCGGCGGGTTCGGCGACGGGGGTGGCGCCGGCGCGCCGGGTGACGGCCTCGGCGACGACGGCCTGCACGTCCTCGTCGCGGAGCACCGCGATGACGCCGCGCAGGGCGGCCGACGCCTCGCGGGTGACGCGTTCGGCACTGCCGGGGGCGGAGAGCCACTCGCCGAGCCGGCGGGCGATGCCGATCGCCTCCAGCCGGGCGCGGACGACGGTCGGGGAGAGGAAGTTGTCGCCGACGAAGTCGCCGAGCGACTGGCCGAAGGCGTCCTTCTTGGTGGGGATGATCGCGGTGTGCGGAATCGGCAGGCCGAGGGGGTGCCGGAAGAGCGCGGTGACGGCGAACCAGTCGGCGAGGGCGCCGACCATGCCCGCCTCCGCCGCCGCGGCGACGTAGCCCGCCCAGGCGCCGGCCCCGGCGGCGTCCGCCCAGGTGGCGAGGGCGAAGACGGCGGTGGCGGCGGCCAGCAGGCCGGTCGCGATGGTCTTCATCCGCCGGACGCCGCGGCGCTTGCGCTCATCGGCCTCGGTGAACCTGACCCCGCCGGCGGGTCGGGGGGCCGTCCCGGTGCTCTGTTCGACGCTCACCCGCACAGTCTGCCCCGGGTCCGGGGCCCGCATCGCGTCAACGGACCGGGCGGTCCGGCCCGCGTACCGTCGTGCACCCGCCGCATACCCACCGCGTACCCGCCGCGGCCGGGGTGCGGCCCGGGTGCCACCGGGTGCCACCGGGTGCGGCCCGGGCGGGTGCCCGGGCCGCGGCGCGACGGGTCAGCCGATGGCGACGCCCGCGTACATCCGCGCGATGACGTCCTCGATGGCGGGCTCGCGGACCGAGAGGTCGACGAGGGGGTAGCGGGCGGCGACGGCGGCGACGATCGGCGCGGCGCTCTCCCGGGCGGGGAAGGCGAGCCACTGGCGGGGGCCGTCCGTCCTGACGACGCGGGCGCCGGGCACGTCGATCGGCGGGCGGGACTCGGCGAGGTCGACGACGAGGGTGCGTTCGCTCTCCCCGGCGGCGTGGAGGCCTCCGAGGTCTCCGTCGTGGACGAGCCGGCCGTGGTCGATGACCATGACGCGGTCGCAGAGCTGCTCGATGTCGACGAGGTCGTGGGTGGTGAGGAGCACGGTGGTGCCCCGGGTGCGGTTGACCTCGCGCAGGAACGCCCTGACCTTGGCCTTGCTGACGACGTCGAGGCCGATGGTGGGTTCGTCGAGGTAGAGGACGCCGGGGTCGTGGAGCAGGGCCGCGGCGAGGTCGCCGCGCATCCGCTGGCCGAGGGAGAGCTGCCGCACGGGCGTGTCGAGCAGCGTGGCGAGGTCGAGGAGTTCGACGCAGCGGTCGAGGTTGGCACGGTAGCGGGCGTCGGGGATGCGGTAGATGCGCCGCGCGAGCTCGTAGGAGTCGCGCAGCGGCAGGTCCCACCAGAGGGTGGTGCGCTGGCCGAAGACGACGCCGATCCGCCGGGCGAGGGCGGTGCGGTCGCGGGCGGGTTCGACGCCGGCGACGCGGAGCCGGCCGGAGGTGGGGACGAGGATGCCGGTGAGCATCTTGATGGTGGTGGACTTGCCGGCCCCGTTGGGGCCGATGTAGCCGACGCACTCGCCGGCGCCGATGGTGAAGCTCAGGCCGTCGACGGCGTGCACCTCGCGGCGCTCGCGGCGCAGCCGGCCGGCGCGGGTGCGGATCGTGAAGGTGCGACGGACGTCGTCGAGTTCGATGAGGGCCATGCGGGTGCTCCTTGGTCGTGGCCGGGTGCGCCGGCCGGGGTCGGCCGCGGGGACGGGGACTGCGGGGACCTGCGGGGGGGGCCGGCCGCCGGGGTCAGCTGCCGGTGCCCTGGTACGCGCGCAGGCCGGCCCGCCAGGCGAGGGCTGCGGCGAGCACGCAGAGCGCCGCGGCGAGCGGGGAGGCGTACTGGAAGGCGGCGGGCAGGCCGAGCGGGTCGGGGTGGCCGAGGATGTGCAGGGCGGGCAGCCAGTTGACGAAGGCGAGCGGGACGCCGAAGACGGTGCCGGCGACGAGTTCTTTGGCGAAGATCGTCGGCGGGTACTGCAGGAGGGTGGCGCCGCCGTAGGTGAAGGAGTTCTGGAGTTCCTTGGCCTCGCCCCACCAGAACTGCAGGGTGGCGCCGCCGATGAAGACGCTCGCGAAGATGACGCTGCCGCAGAGCAGCAGGACGGGCACGAGCAGCACGCGGTCGGCCGTCCAGTGCACGGGCAGCTCGCCGATCGACCAGGCGAGGACGGCGGCGGCCTGGACGGGTCGGCCGAGGCGGCGCAGCGAGAAGCGCTCGGCGCAGAGCTGGGCGAGCACGGGGGCGGGCCGCACGAGCATGGTGTCGAGGGTGCCGGTGCGGATGCGGTCGCCGAGCAGGTCGACGGAGCCGACGAAGAGGTCGGCGGTGCCGAGGGCGAGGGCGGAGGTGCCGTAGAGGAAGCCGAGTTCGGGGAGGGTCCAGCCGCCGAGGGTGTCGGTGTGGCGGAACATCAGCACGACGACGACGAAGTCGAGGGAGGTGACGGCGATGTTGGCGATCGCCATGAGGGTGAACGAGGTGCGGTAGGACATCAGGGACCGCATCCACATGCCGGCCATCATCCGCCAGGCGCGGACGGCCCAGCGGGCGCGGGCCACGGGGCCGGTGCGGTGCAGCGTGCCGTCGAACCTGTCGAGTCCGTCGAGTCCGTCGAACCCGTCGAGTCCGTCGAAGGTTTCGGGGCTGCCGGAACCGCCGGAGCGGGCGGTCGGGGTCTCAGCCACCCTGCACCACCACCTTGCGGACGGCGAGTGCGAGCATCGCCCGTCCGGCGGCGAACAGCACGGCCGCCCAGACGAGCTGGAAGGCGAGGCCGGTGGCGAGGGCGGTCCCGGTGCGGCGTTCGAGGAGGACGTCGGTGGGGATCTGGATCAGGGCGGCCCAGGGCAGTACGGCGGCGAGGCGGCCCAGGAGGCCCGGGAAGAGCGTGATGGGCAGCAGCATGCCGGAGAAGAACATCGCGACGACGAGGGTGACGGCCCGGATGCCTTCGGAGTCGTGCAGCCAGAAGCCGGTGAGGGAGACGAGGAAGCGCAGCCCGAAGCTGACGACCACGGCGAGCAGCACGGACAGCAGGAAGGCCGCCCAGACCAGCGGCGAGCGGGGCAGCCGGATGTGGAAGACCAGCACGCCGGCGAGGGTGGGTACGGCGCCGCGGGCGAGCAGGTGGAAGGCGGCCCGGCCGAGGTCGGTGGCGAGCCACCAGGCCTGGAAGTCGACGGGCCGGTAGAGGTCGACGGCGATGTCGCCGCTGCGGAAGCGCTCCTGCACGTCGTCCTGGAAGCCGCCGCCCCAGACGGCGACGGTGACCAGCAGGGCCTGGCTGATCCAGATGTAGGTGACGGCCTGGTTGGCGTCGTAGCCGCCGAGGCCGGGCCTGGCGCGCCAGAGGGCGAGAAAGGTGTAGGCGAGGATGAAGCCGAAGACGGTGTTGGTGAAGGCGCCCGCGGCGGTGGCGGCGCGGTAGGTGGCGTAGCGCCGGAAGGCGCCGGCGGCGACGGCCCGGTGGACCGCGAGGGCGCCGGCCCGGGGCGGCCCGAGCTGCAGCTCTGACACTCGAATGTCTCCTTGTCGACTTTTCTGCGGACATCGACGGACGGTGGCGGACAGCACGCGCCCGGTGCGGCCCGGCTGCCCGCGCACACCCGCGCGGGCAGCCCGGAACCGCCCCGACCGGCACACCCCCGGGGGTGCGGGGCGGCGGGCGGAGCTGGGCGGTGCTGCGGTGCTGTGCGGTTGTCACCTTTCACCGTAGCGCCGCCGTCCGGCCGTCGCAGCCGATTTCCGGCACGCCCGGGCCGACCCGCAGAAACACCTGATTACGGGTCAAATCGCCCATAATCACCCCATGACCAGAGCGCAGCGAGCCAACCACCCCACGGGCGACCGGAACCACCGCCCCGGGCCGGACACCGCCACGCGCACCGACCCGCCCGCCCAGCGCCGCCCGCACGCCGCACCGGGCCGCACCGGGGAACCGCCCCTCCCCGGCCCTCCCGGCCCCCGGCGCCGCCACCGCCGCACCCCCGGCCACGACCGCCGCCGGCGACGCGAGGCCCGCCGGGCCCGCCGCCGCGCCCTCCCCCGCTGGCGCCGTGCCGTCCCCACCTGGCGCATGCTGCTGGGCGCCCTCGCCGGCGGCGTGCTCCTCGCCTGCGCGACCTTCGGTGCGCTCTACGCCGCCGTCCCCGTGCCCGACCCCAACGCGCACGCCCTCGCGCAGAGCAACGTCTACTACTACGCCGACGGCACCACCGAGATCGCCCGCACCGGCGCCGTCAACCGCGAGGACGTCCCGCTCTCCGAGATCCCCCTCGACACCCGCAACGCCGTCGTCTCCGCCGAGGACCGCACCTTCTACCGCAACCGGGGCGTCGACCTCAAAGGCATGGTCCGCGCCGCCTGGCAGAACGTCAGCCACCTCGGCGCCCCCGGCCGCGCCTTCCAGGGCGGCTCCACCATCACCCAGCAGTACGTCAAGAACTACTACCTGACGCAGGACCAGACCCTCACCCGCAAGGCCCGGGAGCTGTTCATCTCCCTCAAGGTCGACCGCCGCTCCACCAAGGACACCATCCTCGCGGGCTACCTCAACACCAGCTACTTCGGCCGCAACGCCTACGGCATCCAGACCGCCGCCCGCGCCTACTTCGGCACCGACGCCGCCCACCTCACCCTCGCCCAGGGCGCCTACCTCGCCACCCTCCTCCAGGCCCCCAGCGCCTACGACGTCAGAACCGCCAGCCCCGCCAACCGCGAGAAGGCCGTCGCCCGCTGGAACTACGTCCTCGACGGCATGGTGACCCTCGGCTTCCTCGACCCCGGCACCCGCGCCGGGCTCACCTTCCCCGACACCCTCGAACCCCAGGCCGCCCAAGGGCTCGAAGGACAGTCCGGCTACCTCGTCGACATCGCCGACGACTACCTCACCCAGACCGGCGTCCTCGACACCGCCACCCTCAAGGCCGGCGGCTGGCGCATCACCACCACCTTCGACAAGCCCCGCCAGGACGCCTTCGTCGACGCGGTCAAGCACGAACTCACCGCCGAACTCGACCCCGCCGCCCGGCCCCGCACCGACACCGACGTGCGCGTCGCCGGCGCCTCCGTCGAACCCGCCACCGGCCGCATCGTCGCCGCGTACGGCGGCCCCGACTACGCCGTCCAGCCCTACAACGACGCCCTCCGCCAGGACAACCAGGTCGGCTCCACCTTCAAGCCCGTCGACCTCGCCGCCGCCCTCGAAGGCGACCGCACCACCCAGGACGGCCACCCCATCACCACCCAGACCCTCTACGACGGCACCAGCGGCCGCACCGTCGTCGGCGGCCCCAGCCCGTACTCCCCGCCCAACGAGGACAACGAGAACCACGGCCCCATCACCCTGCGCCGCGCCATGATGCGGTCCGTCAACTCCGTCTACGCCCAGCTCGGCATCGACGCCGGACTCGACAACGTCCGCCGCACCGCCATCCGGCTCGGCCTCCCCGACAGCCTCCAGGGCATGGACCCCGACCACAGCTCCATGACCCTCGGCACCGCCACCCCCAGCGCCCTCGACCTCGCCGCCGTCTACGCGGCCCTCGCCAACCACGGCCAGGCCATCCGCCCCTGGGCCGTCAGCGCCCTCTCACGCCCCGGCACCCGCGAGGCACCCCCGCTGCCCGGGCACGAACCCACCGTCGCCGTCACCCGCACCAGCGCCGACGCCGTCACCGACGTGCTGCGCGACACCGTCGGCCCCGACGGCACCGGCTCCACCGCCCAGGCGCTCGGCCGCCCCGCCGCCGGCAAGACCGGCACCACCGACGACAACCGCTCCGCCTGGTTCGCCGGCTACACGCCCGAACTCGCCTCCGTCGTCGGCCTGTTCCGCGAGGACACCAAGACCCACGCCAAGGAGTCCCTCGCCGGCACCGCCGGGTACGAACGCATCAACGGCGGCACCTTCCCCGCCCGCATCTGGACCGCCTACATGGGCAGCGCCCTCAACGGCACCCCCGTCGGCCAGTTCGACCTCCAGCCCGGCCCCGGCAACACCGAACCGCCCGCACCCGTCAGCCAGGCCCCCAAGACCCCCAAGACCCCCAAGGCCCCCCAACCCGCCAAGCCGAAGCCCAAGCCCAAGCCGAAGCCCAAGGCCAAAACCACCGCGCCGGCGACCAAGCGCCCGGCCGCACCCCGGCCCCCCGCCGCCACCCGGCCCGCCGCGGCCGCACCACCCGCACCCGTCAGGCCCCCGGTTCCCCGGCCCACCCCCCGTCGGCCCTGACGGCCGCCGCAGGCCGCTGCGGCGACCCGCACCCGCGGGCCGCCGCAGCCGTCCGTCCACCACCAGCCGTCCACCACCGACCGACCGGCACGGACCGACGCGGGACCGCCGAAGCGCGGACCGTCAGATCGACAGCCCGTCAGGACGGCGGGCCGTCAGAACGCCAGGCCGTCGGAGCAGGGGGGGCGTCACAGGTACAGGCCCGTCGAGCCCTCCACACCGCTCAGCCGCTCCGCGGCCACCGCGTGCAGGTCGCGCTCCCGCAGCAGCACGTACGTCGCCCCGCGGACCTCCACCTCCAGCTTGTCCTCCGGGTCGTAGAGCACCCGGTCACCCGGCTCCACCGCCCGCACGCTCTGGCCGACCGCCACCGCCTCCGCCCAGGCGCAGCGCCGCGACAGCTCCGCCGTCGCCGGGATGAGGATGCCGCCCGTCGAACGGCGCTCCCCCTCCCCCGCCTCCGTGCGCACCAGCACCCGGTCGTGCAACATCCTGATCGGCAGCTTCTCCCCCAGCCGGTCGTGCCGGGTCTCGTCCTGCTGCGCGCCGCGCTCGTCGTTCTTGCTCACGCCCCCGACCGTACCCGCCCGCCCGGCGCCGGGCGCACGTCGCCCCGCGCGCTGCCCGGCATGCGGAAGGGCCGGTTCGCGTCCTGCGCGCCCCGGCCCTCCGTCCGTCCTCCCGGCGGGTCAGCCCCGGCGGCGCCGCCGCGCCGCGGCGACCAGCAGCAGCACGCCCGTGCCGACCAGCACCGCCGGCACCACCCGCTCCGGGCGCGGCCGGCCCTTGGCGTCCACGAACCCGGCCTTCGCCTGTTCCAGCGCGCCGCTGGCCGCCACGTACGCGCGACCGGCCTTCTGCTCCACGGCGCCGAGCACCCGCGCCTTCGTCTGCGCGACGACCGTCGCCGGGTGCACCCGCATCGCCAGCTCGTCCAGCGTGGAGGCGAGCCGCTCACGGGCCTGTGCGATGTCCGCCTCGATCTGGGCCGTCGTCCGCGGCGCCCCGTCCTTCGTGCTCGCCTGGGCCACTCGTGCCACCCCAATCACCGATGCTTGTCCGTACGAGGGGTCCAGTCTGTCAGCTCGCCCGGCGCCTCGCGCAGCGCCACCCACCGACAGGGGTAGGTTGACCGGGGTACGACCACCCGTCCAGCACGAGGAGAGATCCACCGTGAGCGAGCGCCTCAAGGCCGGCGACGCCGCCCCTGCCTTCACCCTGCCCGACGCCGACGGCAACCGGGTGTCCCTCGCCGACCACCTCGGCCGCAAGGTGATCGTCTACTTCTACCCCGCCGCGCTCACCCCCGGCTGCACCAGGCAGGCCTGCGACTTCACGGACAACCTGGAGGTCTTCTCCGGCGCCGGCTACGACGTCCTCGGCATCTCGCCCGACAAGCCGGGGAAGCTCGGCACGTTCCGCGACACCGAGAACCTCAAGGTCACGCTGCTCGCCGACGAGGACCGGTCCGTCCTGGAGGCGTACGGCGCCTACGGCGAGAAGAAGCTCTACGGCAAGACCGTGGTCGGCGTGATCCGCTCCACCGTCGTCGTCGACGAGGAGGGCAAGGTGGAGCACGCCCTCTACAACGTCAAGGCCACCGGCCACGTCGCGAAGCTGCTCCGCGACCTGAAGATCGGCGCCTGACCCTCCGTCGGCCCGCGGCGGGCACCGGGACCGCTCCCGGTGCCCGCCGCGGCGCGTTCCGGGCCGGTCCCGCGCCGGGGCGGTGCTGTCACCGTGTCACCGTCTCGTTCCGATGGCGTTCTGGGACGGACAAGACTCCACCGCACGCCTCCCCCGGCCGCTAGCGTCTCCGGTCACCGGGTCCAGCAGCCCGCGCCCACCACGACTCTGGAGACACCGTGCCGAGCACCGGATCCCGCACCGCCCGCACCCTCCTCGCCGCCGGCGCCCTCGCCGCCGCCCTCACCCTGACCGCGTGCGACCCGGACGGCGAGCCCGACGCCCTCCCGCCCGCCGGCTCCGGCACCCCGGCCACCGCCTCCGCGCCCGCCGCCCCGGCCACCGCCGCGACCACCGCCGCCGCGAGCAGACCTGCCACGCCCAAGGCGAGCCCGACGGCCAAGGCGGGCGGCAAGCACACCGTCGTCTCCGCGAAGACCGCCGGCGGGCTGACCCTGGCGACCGGCGACGACGCGATCACCGACGTGCCCGTCGACCCGGGCGAGATGCGCGACGGCATGAACCTCGTCGTCGAGAACTACCAGCGGGCGGGCCAGACCGGCGGCCGCCGCATCCTCTTCGTCGGCGTCGACAACGTGCCCGAGGACACCAGCAAGCGCCGCGAGCACCTGTGGCGCGGCCTCATCGAGTACGCCGAGGGCAACGGCTCCACCGGTCAGCCCACCACGGCGAACCCGTACGCCGCGGGCGCCCTGGGCGGCAGCCTGGAGTGCCTCTCCCTGGGGGCGGACGCGATCTGCGGCTGGGCCGACTCCTCGACCGCGGGCGTCGCGCTCGTCCCGGCCGCCACCCCGGCGGCGGCCGCGAAGCTCTTCGCCGCCATGCGGGCCGATCTGGAGCAGTGAGCCGCCGCGGGGCCCCCGCGCACGGCAGCGGTGGCGGCCGACCCCCCGACCGGGTCGACCGCCACCGCCGTCCGTCACCTCAGGTCAGTCAGCACGGACCGAGGTCGCTCCACACCCCCCACTGACCGGTGGTCGAGGGGTCCTCGCCCTGGGTCCACCACTTGTTGCTGTACTTGCGGCCCTTCCACGAGACCGTGGTGGTCGTGGCGTAGACCGTCGCCGTGTTCCAGCTCGGCGGCGTGCAGGTGCCGCCGGTCGGGCTCGCCGAGGTGCTCGGGGAGGTGCTGGCCGAGGTGCTCGGCGACGCGGACGCGCTGGCGCTGGCCGAGGCGCTCGCGCTCGGCGAGGCCGACTGCGAGGCGGAGGCCGACTGCGAGGCGGAGGCCGAGGCGCTCGGCGAGGCCGTCGAGCCGGTCGCGCCGCGGGTGAAGTCGCCCGCCAGTCCGTACAGCGTGCCGCTGACGCTGACCGTCCAGTTCGCCGGGGTCGAGACCGGCAGGTAGTAGACGAAGTCCATGTCGACCGACGCGCCCGGCGCCAGCGACTGCCAGCTCGGCAGCTTCACCGAGACGCGGTTGTACACGCCCTTCAGGCCGCCCACGTTGTTCGCCGCGGTGTGGTCCTGCCGGATCACGCTCAGGCCGAAGCCCGACTGGTCCTTGGCGTTGCCCGGGGCCGAGTTCGCGTAGTCGAACTGGAACTCCGTGCCGCCCGGCAGGGTCAGCGTCGAGTTGTTGACGATGTGGATCTTCGGGTTGATCGGGTAGTTCGAGTCGCCCAGCGCGAAGTTGGTGAACGACACGTCGATCGGCAGGGTCTGCTGCGGCAGCGCGATCGTCGACCGGGTCGCCCCGTACGCCGACGCCGCCTTGAACTTGTCGTACATCAGCGAGGTCAGGGTCGAGCCCTGCACGTACTCGCCCTTGCCGCCGTTCGCGGTGGCGTCCCACCTGTAGTCGCCCGCGAGCTCCCAGATCATCGTGCCGCCGGCACCCTGGGCGACCACGTAGTCGGCCTTCGCGGCCACCGACTCCTCGTCCTCGGTGGAGAGGAACACCTTCTTGGAGTCGTTCCACAGCCACGGCGCCACCAGCGAGGAGCTGTAGTTGCGGGTGTAGCTGCCCTGCAGCGCGGTGTCGGTCAGGCCGTACTTGGAGAGGTAGTCCGGGACGACGCCCTTCTCCAGGTTCTTGGCGTGCCACATCGGGTTGGAGCCCGCCGGGGCCTCCTTGCCGTTGTCGTCCAGGTCGTGCCACAGGTTGTCGATGCCGACCGCGCCGT
Organism: Kitasatospora sp. NE20-6; assembly: GCF_045862635.1. Lineage (NCBI taxonomy): Bacteria > Bacillati > Actinomycetota > Actinomycetes > Kitasatosporales > Streptomycetaceae > Kitasatospora > Kitasatospora sp. NE20-6. The sequence continues at coordinate 125,407 of NZ_BPRL01000013.1, read as the reverse complement.
CACCGCAGGACGTCAGCCCGGCGCCCGCCGGGCAGGTGCTCGTCGACGCCGTACCCCACAGGCCGTTGGTCCCGCCCGTGACGTTCTTGAACCCGCGCGTGTAGTAGGGCAGGCCGATGTTGACCCGGCCGGCCGTCATCGCACCGCGGAAGTAGTGGTACGCCCAGTCGGTGTTCAGGTAGCCGATGCCGCCGTACTGCGAGGTGCCGTACACGTTGGCGGCGGCGAGCTCGCCGTCCTTGCCGTCGTCGTACAGCGAGGCGTTCGGGCCCACGTACTTGTTCCAGGCGCCGTGCAGGTCGTACGACATGATGTTGACGTAGTCCAGGTACTGCGCCACCTGGAACGTCTCCATGCCGCGCAGCAGGTAGCCGGAGGACGGCGCCGCGACCGACAGCATGTAGTACTTGCTGTCCGTGGCACCAGCGCGGTCGAGCTTCTCGCGCAGCGTCTTCATCAGCGCCGCGTACCCCTTGACCAGCGAACCGCGCTTGGCGTTGGAGGTCGCGGCGTCGAGCGGGTTGCCCGCGTCCTTCATCGACGTCGGGTACTCGTAGTCGATGTCGACGCCGTTGAAGCCGTACTTCTTGACGAAGTCGACCGCCGAGTCCGCGAAGGTGTTGATGCCGGCCTGGTTGACCGAGCCGTCCGCGTTGACCGTCATCGAGTAGAAGCCGCCGGAGCCGACGCGCTTGCCGTCGTCTCCGAAGTAGCCGCCGGTCTCCGCCCAGCCGCCGACCGAGACGAGGGTCTTGACGTTGGGGTACTGCTTCTTGAACTTCGTCAGCAGGTTGAAGTGACCCTTGTACGGCAGGCTCGGGTCCATCTCGGCACCGGCCACGCCGGGGAAGGTCATCCCGGTCGCCGCGTTGGTCGCAGAATCCGTGCCGACCGACACCTTGTTGTCGCTGCCGACGTGCGCGAACGCGTAGTTGAGGTGGGTCACCTTGTCCCACGGGATGTTGTTCACCAGGTAGGCCGGCGTGCCGTCCTGCCCGGTGCGCCAACCGGTGAAGTAGCCGATGATGCGGCGCTGGTGGTCCGCGCCCATCTTCTCGCGGCCCGCGGTGTCGTAGACGTCGCAGTAGGGGACGTTCACGCCGGGCGTGCTGTACATGCCGTCGGGACGACACGACTGGTTGTCGACGGCCGCCTGCGAGGGCGACGCACCGAGCGTCGCCACGAGCAGACCCGCGAGGCCGGCCACGGCCGAGGCGACGAACGCCGTCCGGCGGCCGGAGCCCTCGCGACGGCCTGCGGCGGTGGGACGCTGCACCGTCAGGTTTCGGTTCAACACTCGGTCCTCCAGGAGAGAGTGTCGGCACGTCCGGTTGGGGCGCGGACGTGCAAGTGGGGGAGGGTAGGACGCACCGCGGCCGACGCACCGTCAACCGCCCGGCGGCCGTCCCGCAGATTGGGCCCGAAGGTATGTGGTCTGAACCACTTCGGTCAATAGGTCTGTACCAATAACCTGCCGCCGCCCCGTGACCCCCCGCCCGCACACTCGTTCTCACACCAGGGGACGGGTACTGCTCACAGGAACCCACAGGGGGAAGCACATGCAGGTCAGATACACCCGCGAACTCCTCGCCGAGACGGCGGCTGCGGCCGTCAGCGTCAACGACATGCTGCGCAGGCTCGGCACACGGCCCGCCGGAGGAGCTCACAGCTACCTCAGCAAGCGGATCAAGCACTACGGGATCGACACCTCCCACTTCCACACGCCCCTGGGCACCCGGAGGAGGCCGTGCCCGCCCGAGCAGCTCGCGGCGGCGGCAGCGGCGAGCCGGAGCATCGCCGGCACGCTGCGCGCCCTGGGCCTCCCCGACACCGCGGCCTGCCGGGCACTGCTGAAGTCCGGCATCCGGGAACACGGCATCGACACCTCGCACTTCACCGGCGCCGCCCACAACAAGGGCCGCAGGACGGGGCCGCTCAGGGCTCCCGCGGATCTCCTGGTGCGGCTGCCCGCGGGCAGCAACCGCATCCGCGGCCGACAGCTGCGCGCCATGCTCGTCCACCTCGGCCGCCCCGATGCCTGTGCCGACTGCGGGACAGGGCCGGAGTGGCAGGGCCGGGTCCTGACCCTGGAAGTCGATCACATCAATGGCGACTGGCTCGACAACCGCGCGGAGAACCTCCGCCTGCTCTGCCCGAACTGCCACGCGGTCACGGACACGTACTGCGGACGGAACAGGCGAGGGGACTGACCGGAATCCCTGCGGCGCCGCCGTCGGCCCAAACGGTACGCTGTGGTGCGGCGTGCGCCCGTACTCCAGCTGGCTAGAGAGCTGCGGTTTAGGTCCGCAGGGTCGTGGGTTCGAGTCCCACCGGGCGTACAGATACAGACCGGCCCCTCACCTTCGAAACGAAGGTGAGGGGCCGGTCCCGTTCAGCCCAGCAGCTCGCGGACGACCGGGGCCAGGGCGCGGAAGGCCTGCCCGCGGTGGCTGATGGCGTTCTTCTCCGCCGGGGTCAGCTCCGCACACGTACGGCTCTCGCCGAGGGGCTGGAGGATCGGGTCGTAGCCGAAGCCGCCGTCGCCGGCCGGCGCGGTGCGCAGCGTGCCGAGGAGCCGGCCCTCGACGACGCGTTCGGTGCCGTCGGGGAGGGCGAAGGCGGCGGCGCAGGCGAAGTGGGCGCCGCGGTGCGGTTCGGCGATGTCGGAGAGCTGGGCGAGGAGGAGGTCGAGGTTGGCGCGGTCGTCGCCGTGCTTGCCGGACCAGCGGGCGGAGAGGATGCCGGGGGCGCCGCCGAGGACGTCGACGCAGAGGCCGGAGTCGTCGGCGACGGCGGGGTGGCCGGTGGCCTTCGCGAGGGCATGGGCCTTGAGGAGGGCGTTCTCGGCGAAGGTGATGCCGGTCTCGGGGACGTCGGGGATCTCGGGGTAGGCGTCGGCTCCGACGAGTTCGACGTCGAGTCCGGCGTCGCCGAGGATGTCGCGGAGTTCGGCGACCTTGTGGCGGTTCCGGGTGGCGAGGACGAGGCGTCGTGTGGTCATGCGGCCACCCTAGCGAGGATCAGGCGCAGGCTTTGGTGAGGTTGCCGGCGGCGTCCGCGAGGGGCTTGAGGTCGGGGACCTGCTGGCTGTCGATGGCCTTCTGGGCGTTGTCGACCTGGGTCTGGAGGTCGGTGACGGCCTGGGAGACGTCGGTGTCGCTGGAGTTGCGGCCGAGCTGGTCGAGGTCGTTCTTGAGCTGCTGGAGGGCCTGTCCGGCGGCGGCGGGGTCGTTGGCGGCGTTGTTGAAGGCGTCGCCCGCCTGGGTGATGTCGTTGGTGATGCGGATGGCGGTGTTGCCGCAGTCGACGGCGCGCTGGACGGCGGAGCAGCTGACGGCGCTGAGCGGGAGGACGAGGGCGAGGCCGGCCACGGCGAGGGTGGTGGAGCGGGTGAGGCGGTCCGGCATCGGGGTCCTCCGCTGGTGGGTGGTCACTCGGTCGGTGCGGTGCTTCGGTGCTTCGGTGCTTCGGTGCTTCGGTGGTGAGGACGGTGGGTCGGGTGTCCTCGGTTCCGAACGGTACGGGCTGCGGGCGCGCGGTGTACAGGATGCGCGCCCGCGGCCCGGCGGCGGGTCAGTTCTGGAGCTGTTCGAGGGTCTTGCGCTGGATCTCGTCGAGTTCGGCGCAGCCGAGGGTGCCGAGGTCGAGGAGCTGGTCGAGGAGGGCGCGGTCGAAGGGGGCGCCTTCGGCGGTGCCCTGGACCTCGACGAAGCGGCCGTCGCTGGTGCAGACGATGTTCATGTCGGTGCCGGCGCGGACGTCCTCCTCGTAGCGGAGGTCGAGCATGGGGGTGCCGTCGATGATGCCGACGCTGACGGCGCTGACGCCGCCGGTGAGGGGCTGGCCCTTGGCGCGGAGGATCTTCTTGTCTCGGGCCCAGGCGATGGCGTCGGCGAGGGCGACGTAGGCGCCGGTGATGGCGGCGGTGCGGGTGCCGCCGTCGGCCTGGAGGACGTCGCAGTCGAGGACGATGGTGTTCTCGGCGAGGGCGCGGTGGTCGATGACGGCGCGGAGGGAGCGGCCGATGAGGCGGCTGATCTCGTGGGTGCGTCCGCCGATCTTGCCGCGGACGGCTTCGCGGTCGCCGCGGGTGTTGGTGGCGCGGGGGAGCATGGAGTATTCGGCGGTGACCCAGCCTTCGCCGGTGCCCTTGCGCCAGCGGGGGACGCCTTCGGTGACGCTGGCGGTGCAGAGGACTTTGGTGTCGCCGAAGGAGACGAGGACGGAGCCTTCTGCGTGCTTGCTCCAGCCTCGTTCGATGGTGACGGGGCGGAGCTGGTCGGGGGTGCGGCCGTCGATGCGTGACATAGGCACCGAGCGTAGCTGTTGGGGGGACGGCTGCGGCCCGCCGTCCGGGTGGTCGGCGGGCCGCGGGGCGTGCGGGCGGGTCAGTCCATCATGTCTTCGATCTCGCCGGCGATGGGGTCCGCGTCGGTGCCGATGACGACCTGGATGGCGGTGCCCATCTTGACGACGCCGTGGGCGCCGGCGGCCTTCAGGGCGGCCTCGTCGACGAGCTCGGGGTTGACGACCTCGGTGCGCAGGCGGGTGATGCAGCCTTCGACCTCTTCGATGTTGTCGATTCCGCCGAGGCCGGCGACGATCTTCTCTGCCTTGCTGGCCATGTGTGTCTCCCTGTGTGTCGGCGGTGCGGCGGCGGTGCCGCCGGGTGCCGTCCTGCGTTGGTGCGTGTGGTGCCGTGGGTGGTGACGCGGGTTCACCGTGCCACCGTGGCGCGACCAGCATTTCCCGTTTCGGGGTGATTTGCCACGTCAGTTCACTTTTGGCCCATTTCGGCGCGCACGGCCGCGCGCCGGGGCCGGAGGATGGCGATCACCGGGGCCGTGGGCCCGGTTCCCGCCTGCCTCCAAGTGGTCTACACCAATATTAGGTGCACAACGGACAACGCGGAACGGACCCCCGGTGTTCCTCGGCCCCCGCCGCCCTGCACCGCCGCCGCGACCGTGCAGGGCGGCGGTGCAGGGCGGCGGCTTCGGCATCGGTGACGGCACTCGGAGGGTACGGATGAGCACAGCGGGCGCAGCGGTTCCACCCTCGCCGTGGTGGCAGACCTTCTACGGGGGCCTGCAGAAGATGGGGCGGAGCCTGCAGCTGCCGGTGGCGGTGCTGCCGGCAGCGGGCATCCTGAACCGGCTGGGGCAGGACGACGTGTTCGGCAAGGACGGCCTGGGATGGGACAACGTGGCGAAGGTGTTCGCCGCGGCGGGCGGCGCGCTGCTGAACTCGAACCTGGGGCTGCCGCTGCTGTTCTGCATCGGCGTGGCGATCGGCATGGCGAAGAAGGCGGACGGTTCGACCGCGCTGGCGGCGGTGGTGGGCTACCTCGTCTACTACAACGTCCTGCGGGCGTTCCCGGACAGGGACCAGTGCGGGGGGACGCTGGCGGGCGACCAGTGCATCGACTTCTCGGCGGACACGTCGAGCGCGGCGGTGTTCCAGAATCCGGGGGTGCTGGGCGGGATCCTGATCGGTCTGATGTCGGCGTGGCTGTGGGTGCGGTACCACCGGACGAAGCTGGTGGACTGGCTGGGCTTCTTCAACGGGCGCCGGCTGGTGCCGATGATCACGGCCGTGGCGGGCCTGGCGCTGGCGTGCCTGGCGCTGTGGGTGTGGCCGCCGATCGGGACCGCGATGACGGACTTCTCGCAGTGGCTGGCGGATCTGGGCTGGGGCGGGGCGGGGATCTTCGGCCTGGCGAACCGTTTGCTGCTGCTGATCGGCATGCATCAGTTGATCAACACGTTCGTGTGGTTCCAGTTCGGGGACTACACGAAGCCGGGGACGGGCGAGGTGGTGCACGGCGACATCCCGCGGTTCCTGGCGGGGGACCCGACCGCGGGACAGTTCACGTCGGGCTTCTTCCCGATCATGATGTTCGCGCTGCCGGCGGCCGCGCTGGCGATCGCGCACTGCGCGAAACCGCACCGGCGCAAGGAGATCTACGGTCTGATGCTGTCGGTGGGCCTGACGAGCTTCGTGACGGGTGTGACCGAGCCCATCGAGTACTCGTTCGCGTACATCGCGCCGGCGCTGTTCGTGGTGCACGCCCTGCTCACGGGCGCGTCGATGGGGGTGACGTGGGGGTTGGGGGTGCACGACGGTTTCAGTTTCTCGGCGGGCCTGATCGACTATGTCATCAACTGGGGGCTGGCGACGAAACCGTGGCTGATCATCCCGATCGGTCTGGCGTTCGCGGCGGTGTACTACGCGGTGTTCCGATTCGTGATCGTGAAATTCGATCTGAAGACTCCGGGCCGGGAGGACGAGGCGGACGAGGTGGATGTCACGAAGGCGTGAGGTTTTGTTGAGCCACTCGCCAAAGTCGCGGTGACCGCGGGTAATCATGATCGCCGATCCGCAAGAAGGTTTCGATTTCATAGCGCTTCCGACCTGCGGTGCTTCCGAGGGTTCCCCCCTCCGTCGGGAGCGTGTTAGAAACTGGTCTACACCACTCGTGGTGTAGACCAGTTTGGCGTGTCGGCCCCGATGCACCCCTCCGGCCCGCCCTGTCGTTAGGAACCATCCCCATGAGTACGACTGCGCAGGCACCGGCGCCCGCCGCGGCACCGTCCCCGGCCAAGAAGTTCGGCCAGAGCACCGTCCAGGGCCTGCAGAAGATCGGCAGGAGCCTCCAGCTGCCGATCGCCGTCCTGCCGGCGGCGGGCCTGCTGCTGCGCCTCGGCCAGGACGACGTCTTCGGCAAGGACGGTCTCGGCTGGGACAAGGTCGCCGCGGTGTTCGCCACCGCCGGCGACGCGGTGTTCCACAACCTCCCGCTGCTCTTCGCGGTGGGCATCGCCATCGGCTTCGCCAAGAAGGCGGACGGCTCCACCGCCCTCGCCGCGCTGGTCGGCTACCTGGTGTACAAGAACGTGCTCACCGCGTTCCCGATCACCGAGTACAAGATCCTCCCCGGCAAGGACGAGGCGGCGACCTACCAGGATCCCGGCGTGCTCGGCGGCATCGTGATCGGCCTGCTGAGCGCCGTGCTGTGGCAGAGGTTCCACCGCACCAAGCTGGTCGACTGGCTGGGCTTCTTCAACGGCCGCCGCCTCGTCCCGATCATGATGGCGTTCGTCGGCACCGCCGTCGGCGTGGTCTTCGCCCTCACCTGGGGCCCGATCGGCGACGCCATCAGCAGCCTGAACAACTCCCTCATCGGCGCCGGCGCCCTCGGCGCGGGCGCGTTCGGCCTGATCAACCGCGGCCTGCTGCCCGTCGGCATGCACCAGTTCGTGAACTCGTACGCCTGGTTCCAGACCGGTGACTTCACCAAGACCGACGGCACCGTCGTGCACGGCGACCTGACCCGCTACTTCGCCGGCGACCCGAGCGCCGGACAGTTCATGTCGGGCTTCTTCCCGATCATGATGTTCGCGCTGCCCGCCGCGGCCCTGGCCATCGCCCACGCCGCCCGCCCCGAGCGCCGCAAGGCCGTCATGGGCATGATGATGTCGCTGGCGCTGACCTCCTTCGTCACCGGTGTCACCGAGCCGATCGAGTTCGCGTTCCTCTTCATCGCCCCCGTGCTCTTCGCCATCCACGCCGTGCTGACCGCCGTCTCGATGGCCGTCACCTGGGCGCTCGGCGTGCACGCCGGCTTCACCTTCTCCGCCGGCCTGATCGACTACGGCCTCGGCTTCAGCAAGGCCACCCACCCGCTGCTGATCATCCCGATCGGTCTGGTCTTCGCGGCGCTGTACTACGTGCTGTTCCGCTTCGCGATCACCAAGTTCAACCTCAAGACACCCGGCCGCGAGGACGACGGCGAACTCGAGGACGTCACCAAGGCCTGACACCCCTCCCCCGCTCGCGCGGACCCCGCCCGGCTGCTCCGGGCGGGGTCCGTCGCGTTCCGCGCCGCGGCCGCCCGCGCCTAGAGCCAGCCGAGCCGAGCGGCGTGCACGCCTGCCTGGAAGCGGCTCTGCGCACCCAGGTCGGTGGTGAGGTCCGAGACCAGCCGCCGCACCGTGCGCTCGGAGATCTCCAGCTTCCGGGCGATCGCCTGGTCGGTCAGCCCGGCCGACAGCAGGCGCAGCACCTCGCGGTGGCGGTCGTCGGGCACGCCGCGGCCGAGCAGGTCGGACGGCACCCAGGCGGCCGTCCAGAAGTAGTCGAAGAGCTCGCGGACGACCGCGAGCACCGCGGTGTCGCGGACGACCAGGGCGGTGTCGGGCGCGCCGCCCGGTGCCGGCAGCACGGCCAGGGTGGTGTCGACCACGATCATCCACAGCGGCAGGCTGTGGGCGACCCGGATGCCCGCGCCGGCGGCGGTGAGCTGCTGGACGTGCGCCAGCACCGCGGGGTGGCGCAGGGCTGCGGCGGGGTAGACGGTGTGCAGCCGTACGCCGTGGCCGAGGGCGATGCGCTCGCGGGCGAGTTTGGCGTCGAGGGCGCCGGGGCTCTGGTCCTGGCCCGGGCGGAGCGAGAGGGCCTCGGTGCGGGCGCCCCGGGCCGCGTCCTCCAGGAGGGCGGCGATCCGGTCGGCGCCGTGGACGAGGTGGTGGCCGGGGCCGTCACCGGGGCCGGCCGCCTGGAGGGGGAGGTAGCGGGCGTGGAGGTGCTCGACGGAGTCCCGGGTGTGCCGGACGGCGGCGAAGAGTTCCGCGAGGTGGTCGTCGGCGGTCCCGAGCAGGTGGCGGACAGCGGTGGTGACGGAGACGGCCGCGAGGCCGCTGCCGGTGGAGGCGGTGGGCTGGAGCAGGCCGAGGAGCCGGAGCTCGGCGACGGCGGTGTCGAACTCGTGCTGCGACCAGCCGAGTTCGTCGCGCAGGAGAGGAAGGGGGCGGCCCGGGTCGGCAAGCAGGCGGCGGTACAGGGCGGTGCTGTGCTCCACCCCGGGGACGATAGTCAGCGGCCCGCCGCCCGGACGGTGAATTCCAGCATGCGGGACCGGGGCGCCGGTCCCGGCCATGGCCGGTTCAGGGTGCCGCCGCGGCGGCCCCGGACGGCACGGGCGGCACCAGGATGGCGGGCATGGTGATGACCGAGGCTTCGACGATCTGGTTCGACGGTGCGCTGGTGCCGTGGCAGCAGGCGCAGGTCCACGTGCTGACGCACGGGCTGCACTACGGCACCGGTGTGCTGGAGGGCACCCGGGTGCACGGGACGGCGGACGGGGCCGCGGTGTTCCGTCTGGACGACCACCTGCACCGGCTGGTGCGCTCCGCGCACATGCTGCGGCTGCCGCTGCCGTACGGGGTGGAGGAGTTGGCGGCGGGCACGCTGGACCTGCTCCGCGCGAACGGGCAGCGGTCCTGCTACGTGCGGCACTTCGCGTTCCTCGGGTACGGCACGATGGGGCTCGGCATGCAGGGCGCCCCCACCACGACGGTGATCGCGTCGTGGGACTGGCCCGAGGCCGCGGAGGCGCGGCCGCTGCGGCTGAAGACCAGCAGTTGGCGGCGGAACGACCCGAACTCCGTTCCCCCGGCGGCGAAGGCCACCGGCCCGTACCTCAACTCGGTGCTGGCGCGGCGGGAGGCGACCGATGCCGGCTACGACGAGGCGCTGCTGCTGGCGTCCGACGGTTCGGTGAGCGAGTGCAGCGCGGAGAACGTCTTCGCGGTGCGCGGCGGGGTGCTGCGCACTCCCCCGGCGGCGTCGGGCGCGCTGGAGGGCCTCACCCAGGACACCGTGCTGGCGCTGGCCCGGGATCTGGGGGTGGAGGTGCGGGTGGAGCGGCTGCTGCGGTCGGACCTGTACGCGGCGGACGAGGTGTTCGTGTGCGGCACCGCCGCCGGGATCGCCCCGGTCGGCTCCCTGGACGATCGCGAACTCCCCTCGGCTCCAGGCGAGTTGACCAAGCGACTGGCGGACGCGTACCGGGCGGCGGTGACCGGGGAGGACTCCCGCTACGCCCACTGGCTGACGCGGCTGTGAGGCGCCCCGGGGCCGGCCGGGCCGGGTACGGCTTCAGGTCCGGTACGGCTCCGGGTTCGGTACGGCTCCGGGTCCGGGTCCGGGTCCGGTCAGAGCTCGTAGACGGCGCCGGGGCGGGCGAGGTCGACGGGCCCGGTGAACGCCGCGGCGGCGTCGCGGCGGTTGCGCTCGGCATCCGTCCACGGCGGGATGTGGGTGAGGACCAGACGGCCGACCCCGGCGGCCGCGGCGTGCTCGCCGGCCTCGCGGCCGTTGAGGTGGATCGCCCGGAAGCTCTCCTTGCCGTCGGTGTACGCGGCCTCGCAGAGGAAGAGGTCGGCGCCGCGGGCGAGGTCGACGAGGTCGGCGCACTCGCCGGTGTCGCCGGAGTAGACGAGCGCCTTGCCGCCGTGCTCGACCCGGAAGCCGTACGCCTCGGTGTCGAGGTGGTTGACCAGGGTGCTGGTGACGCGGAAGGGCCCGAGGTCGAAGGTGCGGTTGCCGAGCGGGCGGAAGTCGAAGACCTCCTTCATGCCGGGCTCCTCCGGCATGTCGTACGCGCGGGCGAGGCGGTCGGCCGTGCCGTGCGGCCCGTAGACGGGCACCGGGTCGGGGCAGCCCTCGACGCGGTAGTTGCGGGCGACCCAGTAGGCGCAGAGGTCGACGCAGTGGTCGGCGTGCAGGTGGCTGAGCATCACGGCGTCGACGTCGTAGAGTCCGGTGTACCTCTGCAGCGCGCCGAGGGCGCCGTTGCCGAGGTCGAGCACCAGGCGGTAGCCGTCGGCCTCGACCAGGTAGCTGGAGCAGGGGGAGTCGGCCGACGGGAAGCTTCCCGAGCACCCCACCACGGTCAGTTTCATGCCGAGCCCCTCCGCCCCGCTGGGTCATGGTCCGCCGACAGGGCACTACCTGTCGGTAGTGATGCCTTCGCGTTGTCGAGAGTAAGGGGCGGGCGGCACTTTGCCCCCGTCTCCGTGCCGCGCTGTGGCTGGAATCACCAGAACGGGCCGGGAAGGTTGCGGGGAGTGGCGGCGGGCGCCGGTCAGCGGTGGCCGGGGCGGTTGCGGGCCCAGCTGCGGATCCGGTCGGGACGCCAGCGGGGGCGTCCGGCGGCGTCGACGGCGTCGGGGTCGGGCAGGAGGCCGTGGCGGCGGTAGCTGCGGACGGTGTCGGGCCGGACGCCGATGTACCGGGCGATCTCCGGGTAGGACCACAGGTCCTCGGGGTGCGTCACAGGCTTCGCCCTTCGCGCTGGGTGCGGTGCGCGATCAGCTTCGCGGGCGGGCCCGGGACGGCCGGCGGCGGCCTGACGCCGTCGCCGTTCCGTGACGGGCCGGCAGCACGGAACGGACAAATCCCCGATTGTCACAGCACGACGGGCGGGCGGCCGGGGCGGCACGCGGAAGGCGTGGCACCCGTCCGGATGCCACGCCTCGGCGGGTACGCCCTCGGGCCTCAGGCCCAGAGCTGCCCCTGGAGCGCCTCGACGGCGGCCTCGGTGGACTCGGCCGTGTAGATGCCGGTCGACAGGTACTTCCAGCCGCCGTCCGCGACGACGAAGACGACGTCGGCACGCTCGCCGGCCTGCGCGGCCTTCCGGCCGACGCCGATCGCGGCGTGGAGGACGGCGCCGGTGGAGACGCCCGCGAAGATGCCCTCCTGCTGGAGGAGGTCGCGGGTGCGGCGGACGGCGTCGGCGGAGCCCACGCTGAAGCGCGTGGTGAGCACCTCGGCGTCGTACAGCTCGGGGACGAAGCCCTCGTCGAGGTTGCGCAGGCCGTAGACGAGGTCGTCGTAGCGGGGCTCGGCGGCGACGATCTTCACGCCGGGCACCTTCTCGCGCAGGTACCGGCCGACGCCCATGAGGGTGCCGGTGGTGCCCAGGCCCGCGACGAAGTGGGTGACCGTGGGAAGGTCGGCGAGGATCTCCGGGCCGGTGCCGCCGTAGTGCGCCGCGGCGTTCCCGGGGTTGCCGTACTGGTAGAGCATGACCCAGTCCGGGTGCTCGGCGGCGATCTCCTTGGCGATCCGCACGGCCGTGTTGGAGCCGCCGGCGACGGGCGACGAGATGATCTCGGCACCCCACATGCGGAGCAGTTCGCGCCGTTCCTCGCTGGTGTTCTCCGGCATGACGCACACCATGCGGTAGCCCTTGAGCTTGGCGGCCATGGCCAGCGAGATGCCGGTGTTGCCGCTGGTGGGCTCCAGGATGGTGCAGCCCGGGGTGAGCCGTCCCTCGGCCTCGGCGGTCTCGATCATGTGCAGGGCCGGGCGGTCCTTGATCGAGCCGGTGGGGTTGCGGTCCTCCAGCTTCGCCCACAGGCTCACGCGCCCGTCGTCGTTCCCGGGGAGGTCTGCCGAGAGCCGCGGCAGCCGGACGAGCGGGGTGTTGCCGACGGCCTCCAGGGGGCTGTCGTAGCGCATGGTGCCTCCGGCGTTCGGGGGGCGGATGAGGGTGTGCGGTGCGGGAGCCTGCGCGGGCGTCCCCGTGGCGGTCGCGCGCCCCCGGCCGGACGGCCGGGGGCGGGGGTGCTGCGGGCCGCGCCGGCCGTTACTCCGAGCCGCCGGCCACGGCCGGGAGGATGGTGACGCTGTCGCCGTCGGCGACGGTGGTGCCGATGCCCTCCAGGAAGCGCACGTCCTCGTCGTTCAGGTACACGTTGACGAAGCGGCGCAGCTCGCCGTTCTGGAGCAGGCGGTCGGCGATGCCGGGGTGGCGGCTGTCCAGGTCGTGGAAGAGCTCGCCGACGTTGGCGCCGGCGCCCTCGACGGCCTTGGCGCCGTCGGTGTACGTGCGGAGGATGGTCGGGATGCGGACCTCGATGGCCATGGCTGCGCTCCTGTGGAGGTGGGTCGGGTGGGCCGCCGCACGCGGCGCGGCAGGGGTGGAGGGCCCCGGGGTGCCGGGGCGGGCGGTGCCGAAGTCAGTGGGCGTCGGCAGTGCCGGGACAGATCGCGCTGGCGAGCCGGCACAGGTCGACGTGCAGGCGCGCCACGAGGCGGATGCCTGGGGCCTGGTTGCTCACATCGACGGAACGCATGCACTCATCGTATAGATTCCCGACCCCGCAACGGCATCCACGTCTCGCGATGCGGGACATTCCGTTTCTCCTGGCGAGACAAGGGCCCGGGGCGGCCGTTTCGGGCCGTCCGCCGGGCCCTGCACCGGACTCCGGGTCAGGCGGGGTACACCTCGACGACCTCGACGTCTTCCTCAGTGATCACGCCGTCCACGATGCGGAACGAACGGAATTCGTAGGGATCGTCCGCACCGGCGCCCTCCGCGGTGGACACCAGGACGTAGTGCGCCTCGGGCTCGGAGGCGTAGCTGACGTCGGTGCGGGACGGGTACGCCTCGGTCGCGGTGTGCGAGTGGTAGACGACGACCGGCACCTCGTCGCGGTCGTCCATCTCGCGGTAGAGCTTCAGCAGGTCGCCGGAGTCGAACTCGTAGAAGGTGGGCGAGCGGGCCGCGTTGAGCATCGGGACGAACCGTTCCGGGCGTCCGCTGCCCTCGGGCCCGGCGACCACACCGCAGGCCTCGTCCGGGTGGTCGGCACGGGCGTGGGCCACGATGCGGTCGCGCAGTTCACGGGTGATGGTCAGCATCCGGCCAGGATAGCCAGCGCCGACGGGCGCTCCGGTGCCCGTACCGGCACCCGGACGGGCCGCCGTCCCGCCTGCCGGACGGGCGGGACGGGGGGCTGGGCGAGGTGCGAGGTGCGAGGCGGGGAGCGGGGCGAGCGGCGGGGCGCCCGGCCGCGGGACTTGCACCTCACGCGGGGCGGCACGTCAGAGGTGGCCGTTCTCCGCGTGCAGGGGGTCGCGGGCGGGGTCGCGCAGGGCCCCGGGGCTGCGGCGGGCGAGCAGCGCGTAGCCGAGGACGAGCAGGGCGGCCCAGACGGGCAGCACGTACAGCGAGATGCGGGCGTCGTCGTCGATGCCGATCAGCACGACGACGAGGAACAGGAAGGCCAGGGCGGCACCGCTCGGCCAGAGCCCGCCGGGCGCCTTGAAGGCCGGGGCCGGCAGACGGGTGCCGCGCCAGGCCCGGCGGTAGCGGATCTGGCAGACGAGGATCACCGCCCACGTCCACAGGCCGCAGACGGTGGCCACGGAGGTGATGTACTCGAACGCCTTGGCCGGGGCGAGGTAGTTGAGCAGCACGCCGACGCCCATGAGCAGGCAGGACGCGGTGATGGCGACGGCGGGGGTGCGGCGGCCGTTCAGCGCGGCCATCCGGCCGGGGGCCTGACCGCACAGCGCGAGGTTGCGGAGCATCCGGCCGGTGGAGTACATGCCGGAGTTGCAGGAGGACAGGGCGGCGGTGAGCACCACCCCGTTGATGATCGACGCGCCGGCGGGGATGCCCATCTTCTCGAAGGCCGCGACGAACGGGCTGACGCCGGGCGCGAACTCCTGCCACGGCACCAGGGAGAGGATGATCACCAGCGCCCCGACGTAGAAGAGCGCGATCCGCCAGGGCAGCGTGTTGACGGCCCGCGGCAGGGTGCGGGCGGGGTCGCGGCTCTCGCCGGCCGTGACGCCGACGAGTTCCACGCCGAGGTAGGCGAACATGACGATCTGAAGGGTCATCACCGTCGCGCCGACGCCCTCGGGGAAGAAGCCGCCGCCGTTCCACAGGTGGCCGACCGAGGCGGTGTCGCCGGCGTCGGTGAAGCCGAAGAGGAGCACGCCGATGCCGAGCAGGATCATGCCGACGATGGCGGTGACCTTGACCATGGAGAACCAGAACTCGATCTCGCCGAACAGCCTCACCGAGATCAGGTTGGCCGCGTAGAGGAGCACGAGGAAGGCCAGGGCGCTCGCCCACTGCGGGATGCCCGGCTCCCAGAACCTGACGTACACGGCCGCCGCCGTGGTCTCGGCCATGCCGGTGACCACCCAGAACAGCCAGTACGTCCAGCCGGTGACAAAGCCCGCGAACGGGCCGAGGAACTCCCTGGCGTACTCGGCGAAGCTGCCGGACGCCGCCCGGTAGGTGAGGAGCTCGCCGAGCGCCCGCATGATGACGAAGATCACCACGCCGGCCACGGCGTAGCTGAGGATCAGGCTGGGGCCCGCCTTGGAGATGGCGGTGCCGGCACCGAGGAAGAGCCCGGTGCCGATCGCCCCGCCGATGGCGATCATCTGGATCTGGCGGCTGCCGAGGCCTCGGACGTAGCCCGCCTCGTCCGGGACGGCGTCGATCACCTCGTCGTAGCGCTGACCGGCCATGGGGCGGACCGTCCTTGGGTCGCGGGAGGGCGGCGGGCACGCCGGGCCCGTCCGGACACCGGTGCCGATCCGGCCGTCAGGCCGAGCATGGCACGCCCGCCTTGGGACGGTACGACCGAAATGCCGCACTCCCCCGGCCGTCATCCGGACGAGGGCAGGCGCGGTCGGGATGCAGGCCAGCGGGGCAAGGTGCGGCCGGGCGGGACGCGGCGGGACGGGACGCGGCGGGACGCGGCGGGACGCGGCGGGACGGGACGCGGCGGGACGGGACGCGGCGGGACGGCGGCGGCTCCTCCCGGCGGTCAGCCGGTCATCGCCTCCAGCAGCGACTCCTGCATGCCGCCGAGCCAGAGGTAGGCCATCACCAGCGGCTTGCGCGGGTCGGAGTCGGGCAGGCCGTGGAGCTGCTGCTCGTCCTCCTCGGAGACCTCCAGCCGGGAGCCGAGCGTGAGGCGCAGGTCGTTGAGCGCGCCGAGCCAGCGCGGGCAGTCGCCGACGGGCACCGTGACGACGCCGCCCCTGCCGCCCAGGCCGTCGAGCGCCTTGACCACGCCCAGCGCGTCCTCCCGCTTGCGGGCCCGCAGGTCGAGCTCGGTGTACCGCCGGAACTCCCCCGCCATGGCGCGGGTCTGCGGGTCGTCGGGTTCGCCCGGCTCCCCGTACGCGTCGGGGAAGAGCCGCGCCAGCGCCGGGTCGGCGGGCGCCTCGGTGGGCCCTTCGGCGAAGAGCGCGGCGAGCGGGTCGTCGGCGAGGTCCGCCGGGCCGGGGCCGATGAGTTCCAGCATCTGCACCTCCAGCGATCGGAGGATGGACGCCTCCACCTCGTCGAGGGCGATCGCTGCGGCGCCCTCACCGGCGCTCTCGAAGAAGCCAGCCATGAGTTCGGATTCAGCCCGTCTGCGTCGTTGTCGTCTGTCTGTCTGTCCGTGGATCCCGGGTGCGGTCCGGGTGGGCGGTGGCGCCCGGGGGCGGCTCCGGCCGGGGCGGGCGTGACGGCGGGTCGCCCCGCGGTGTCCGCCGCCCTCGCGTCAGTCGTGCTGCAGGGTGGCCCAGAGGCCGTAGCCGTGCATCGCCTGGACGTCGCGCTCCATCTCCTCGCGCGTGCCGCTGGAGACCACCGCACGGCCCTTGGTGTGCACTTCCATCATGAGTTCGCGGGCCTTGTCCTTCGGGTAGCCGAAGTAGGCCTGGAACACGTACTGGACGTAGCTCATCAGGTTCACCGGGTCGTTGTGGACGATGGTGACCCACGGTGTGTCCGGCTGCACCGACGGCAGGCCCTCGACTTCCGGGCGCTCGATCTCGACCGGCGCGACACTCACGACTGGCTCTCTCCTCTGCGGCTCACCGGGGTGAGGGCGCGTCCGCCCCCTCCTCATGCTTCCATCCGGGGGACGTCCGGGCGAATCCGGGTCGACGTGTCGCACGAGAAATCGTCACTTTGACGCTAAGTGGTAGTAGCATCATCACCATGGACGCCATCACCGCGCACCGTTCCACGGCGCTGCTCACCGACCGCTACGAGCTCACCATGCTCCAGGCCGCCCTGCGCAGCGGCGCCGCAACCCGCCGCTCGGTCTTCGAGGTCTTCACCCGCCGCCTGCCGAACGGCCGCCGCTACGGCGTCGTCGCCGGCACCGGCCGCGTGCTCGACGCGGTGGAGAACTTCCGCTTCACCGGTCCCCAGCTGGACTGGCTCGCCGACCAGCGGGTCGTCGACGAGGACACCCTGCGCTTCCTGGCCGACTACCGCTTCCAGGGCGACATCCACGGCTACGCCGAGGGCGACGTCTACTTCCCCGGCTCGCCCCTGCTGACGGTCGAGGGCAGCTTCGCCGAGGCGGTGATCCTGGAGACGGTGATCCTCTCGATCCTCAACCACGACTCGGCGATCGCCGCCGCCGCCTCCCGCATGACCGCCGCCGCCGGCAGCCGGCCCGTCATCGAGATGGGCGCCCGCCGGGCGCACGAGGGCGCCGCCGTCGCGGCGGCCCGCGCCGCGTACGTCGCAGGCTTCTCCGCCACCTCCGACCTGGAGGCCGGCTTCACCCACGGCATCCCGACGACCGGCACCGCCGCGCACGCGTTCACCCTGCTCCACGACAGCGAGCGCGACGCCTTCACCGCCCAGATCGACTCGATGGGCCGCGGCACGACGCTGCTGGTCGACACCTACGACCTGGCGGAGGCCGTCCGCACCGCCGTCGAGGTCGCGGGGCCCGAACTCGGCGCCGTCCGCATCGACTCCGGCGACCTCACCCTGCTCGCGCACCGCGTCCGCCGGCAGCTCGACGACCTCGGGGCCCACCGGACCCGCATCATCGTCACCTCCGACCTCGACGAGTACGCCATCGCGGCACTCGCCGCCGCCCCGGTCGACGGCTACGGCGTCGGCACCAGCCTCGTCACCGGCAGCGGCCATCCGACCTGCGCCATGGTCTACAAGCTGGTCGCCCGCGAGAGCGTGCCCGGCGGACCGCTCGTCCCCGTGGCCAAGCGCTCCGCCGGCGGCAAGACCAGCACCGGCGGTCGCAAGTGGGCCGCCCGCAGGCCCGACGCCGACGGCACCGCCGAGGCCGAGGTCGTCGGCACCGGGCCGGTGCCCGCCGAACTGGAGCCGCACCTGCTGCACGTGCCACTGGTGCGCGCCGGCACGGTGGTGGGGCGCGAGCCGCTGGAAGCAGCGCGCGACCGGCACCTCCGCGCCCTGGCCGGGCTGCCGCTGTCCGCGACCCAGCTGTCGAAGGGCGAGCCCGTGATCGTGACCGAGCTGCTGAGCGGCGCGACCACCGCAGGGTGACGACCGGCGGGCCTTCCGCCTCCGCGCGTCACTCCCTACAGTCTTCTCGACAGCACTCGCAGTCGCCACCACGCTCCAGCGCCCCGCACCGGAGCCCCCACCGCACCCGCACGGCACCGCAGGACACGGCGGCGCAGCACACCCGCCGTCCACCGGCGGCGCGGAGGGGCACCGGAGCGATCGGCGCACCGCGCGAGCCGGCGCACCGCACAGCCCCCGGACCCATCGATCCGCGCACGGATCACCCACAGCGAGAGAAGCGAGCCATGCACCGGGCCCTGATCGTCGTCGACGTGCAGAACGACTTCTGCGAGGGCGGCAGCCTGGCCGTCGCCGGAGGTTCCGAGGTGGCGGCCGCCATCACCGACCTGATCGCCGACGCCTCCCCCGGCTACACCCACATCGTCGCCACCCGCGACCACCACATCGACCCCGGCGCGCACTTCGCCGCCGAACCCGACTACGTGTCGTCGTGGCCGGCGCACTGCGTGGCCGGGACGGAAGGCGTCGGGTTCCACCCCAACTTCGCCCCGTCCGTGACCTCCGGCGCGGTCGAGGCGGTCTTCGACAAGGGCGCCCACTCCGCCGCGTACAGCGGCTTCGAGGGCGTCGACGAGAACGGCGGGACGCTCGCCGGCTGGCTCCGCGACCGGGACGTCACCGAGGTCGACGTGGTCGGCATCGCCACCGACCACTGCATCCGGGCCACCGCCCTCGACGCCGCCCGCGAGGGCTTCTCGACCCGGGTGCTGCTCGACCTCACCGCCGGGGTCGCCGCGGCCACCACCGACGCCGCCCTGGTCGAACTCGCCGCCGCCGGGGTCGAACTCTCCGGCACCCCGGTGGTCCGCTGACCGGTCGGGGCACCGCTCCCCCGGCCGGACGGCGGGTGCCGCGGACGGACGCCTCAAGCGGACGGGCTTCGCAGACGGACGGGTGTCACGGACGGGCTCCGCGGCCGGGCGTCACGACCGGGGCGGTGGCGGGAAGCGGACGGGAACGGCCGGGACGAGCGGGCTACCGGTCCGTGACCAGGAGCTCCACGACGTCCTCCCCGCCCGCCCGGAACGCCTCGCGCAGCTCGCCGCCGACCACGTCCGGCTCGGCGGCGACCCGCGCGCCGGAGACGTGGACCACCCGCACGCCCAGGAACTCCATCCGGTGCTGCTCGGCGCGCACCCACGACTCCTCGCCCTCGCTCACGCAGCGCAGGTCGGAGTCGACGGCCACGGCGACGGCCGCACCCGGCCAGTACAGGTCCGGGACGGCGACGTAGGTGCCGCCGCGCATCCGCAGCTCCGGGCCGGCCAGCGGGACCGGGAGCAGCCACTCGTCGACCAGGTCGCCGATCCGGGCGAACACCGACTCCCTTTCGGCGGCGAGGAGTTCGTCCACCGCCGCGCGCACCCGCGGCTCGCCCAGCAGGTCGGCCTCGCGGAGCTCGCCGACGAGCTCCCGCAGGCCGCATCCGTCGTCGGCCCGCGACACCGCCTCACGCAGCATCGCCCGCAGCAGGGCCGGCCGCACCGCACCGCTCTCGAAGGCGCCGGCGTCCGTCCACTCGCGGACCGCGTCGGCGACGGCGCGCGCCACCGGCGCACACGCGAGGCCGTGCACCGAGCGGGCCACCAGCTCGCGTCCGGTGCGGCGGATCCGCACGGCACCCGCGTCCTTCAGCCGCCGCTGGCGCGGCACCAGCACGTCCACGCCGGTCACGGCGGGAAGGCGGGGCACCGAGGCGAAGCCGTACAGGGCGAGGGCGGCGGCACCCGTGATCACCGCGCCCTCGCGGCCGCCGTCCTCGCGGCCGTTCTGGGCGGCGTAGAGGAGGGCCGCCCACATGCGCTGCTCGGGCGTGGGATCCCCGCCTTGCAGGAGATAGACCCGCGGCAGCATCCGCTGCCAGGGCCCGCCGCGCCGGCAGTGCTCGGTGACGACGCGGGACGGTACGCCGCGGGCCCGCAGCTGGCCCGCGGTGACGACGTTCTGCTGACGCCGCGCCAGCTCTTCGAGGGAGAGCGGCTGGGAGGGAATCCGGTAGCTCATGCCGACACCTTCCCCAACGCCGACCGGGCCGCACGCACGACCTGACGACCTGTTACCCAACCGTCGTCAAACCGGGACGGGCCTGCACTAAAGTCCCCATACCCTCACCCGTTCGGCTTATGGGGCGTTCACTCCGATGACGGAATAGATCGGACTTGGGGCGTGACGATCCGTTTTTCATCGAATCGGCACATCCTCGCCACGGGGTTCCGGGACCCTCCATGATCAGCGCGATCTGACCCAGAGTGATCGACAGCACACGGTGAAGCACCACCCCCGCGCAACCGCAACCCCTCCGATTGCCTAACATCGGCTCATGCCCCGTGACGAGATCCCCGGTCTGCGCGCCGCCCAACTGCGCCTCGGCCGTCTACCCGGCTATGTCCGCCGTCCCGACCTCTCGCGCCGCAAGAGCGAGGACGGCCACACCTACAAGAAAGGCTGGGAGGTCCGCTTCACGGCCCGGACGGAAGCCGAGATAGCCGAGATCCGCGACCTGGTCGTGGCCGCCGGCTTCGCTCCGGCCCGGCCCTTCTTCAAAGGGCACCAGCTGATCCAGCCGGTCTACGGCATCGCCGCGGTCCAGGCCTACCTGGCCGCCCGGGAAGCCATGGAGGAACTCGCCCGAACCCGCGACGGCGACACCTTCACCGGCGATTCCGAGGCCACGGCCGAGGCCGCCGCCGAAGCCGGTACGGCGATCAGCGGCGCCGTCGCCCTCCCCGGGCAGACACGCCGCGAGGCCGCCGCACCACTGGCCGCCGCCGCCGCAGCCGCCGCCGCGGTCGCTGCGGCCACTGCGGCTGCGGCTGCCGCCTCCACGGACAGGGGCACGGGCGCGGGCACGCCGTCGACGGCTGCCGATCCGGCCGTCGGCCCGACCGTCGACCCGGCCGCGGCGAGGCCCGCCGCAGTCACCGGCACCCACGGCCGAAGAGCCGCCGACCGCGGGATCAGTTCAGCCGGTCGTACATCCTGAACGTGTAACTCGCCTCGTACGAGATGACGTTGCCGCTCGTCGCCGGAAGGCCGAGCCGACGGGCCAGCAGCCCCGACAGCGGGCCGCAGCCCTCCGGCGCGGGAGCGGTGAACGCGTCGTCGTACGCCGAGAAGTGCACCAGCGGCGGATTCCTGGAGACCCACACCGAGGGAGCCGGCCGCTTCAGGTGCACCTCCACCGGCACACTCGCCCCGACCGCACACCCCCGCGGGAGCACCGGGCCGGCCAGCGCGAACCGCAGGCTCAGCACACCGGTGTAGAAATCCGCCC
Source organism: Kitasatospora sp. NE20-6 (assembly GCF_045862635.1). Classification (NCBI taxonomy): domain Bacteria; kingdom Bacillati; phylum Actinomycetota; class Actinomycetes; order Kitasatosporales; family Streptomycetaceae; genus Kitasatospora; species Kitasatospora sp. NE20-6. The sequence continues at coordinate 104,171 of NZ_BPRL01000013.1, read as the reverse complement.
GGCCGCCGTACACCGGCTCCAGCGTCAGCCCGAGCAGGCGGCTGCGGCCACCCGCCGCGGTGCCGGTCAGACCGCCCGGCACCGCACTCGGACCGCCGCTGCGCCACGCCCCCCACACCTGGCCGGGCGTTCCGTCCGCCATCGGCCCCTCCGCGTGCACCATCATGATCGGCCGCACCGCGGGCAGGTCGACCGCACCGATCCGCAGCCGCGGCGAGGCGAGGTGCACCTCGCACCGCCAGCGGGCCGGGTCGACGCCGGCCGGGAGCGCCGGGCAGTCCGCGTAGCCGGGCTCCAGGGCGGCGAGCTCGGCCTCGGGCGTCACGGCCGCACCGGCCGCACCGGCAGCGCGGGCACCCCCGGCCGCGGGCCCGGACGGCACCGCAGGAACGGCCGGCGCGGCCGACAGGGTGCTGGCGGGAGCCGAGGGGCCGGGCGCCGAGGGGCCGTGGGGTGCCGCGAGTGCCTCGGCGGGACAGGCGACCGCCAGGACGCTCGCCAGGACGCCTGCCGAGGCAAGGGCGACGACCGGGAGGCGGAACGCCCGGCGGCCGGAAGCACGGCGGGGACGGCGGCCGGGGCGGGGCGAGGTGTCGGTTTCCATGACGGCCAGCCTGCCGAGGCACCGGCGCCCCCGACATCGGTGAGAGCCCTGACCGCACCCCCACGCGCCCCCGGTGCGTCCCCGAGAGCGACCCTGACGAACCGTCACGTCGAGGCGTCTGCGGCGGCCCCCGGGGGGTCGGCGGTGTCGACGTGCACCGTCGCACCCAGCAGCCTCGGAACAGCACGTCTGAGGGCCTGCTCGGCGGCCTCCGCCACCCGGTGGCCCGCCGCGACGCTCAGCGCCCCGTCGACGACCACCTCCGCCTCGGCCCGGAGCGTGTGGCCGATCCAGCGCATCCGCAGCGCACCGACCCCGCGCACCCCCTCCACCTCGCGCAGCCCCCGCTCGGCGGCGTCCACCAGCGCAGGGTCGACGCCGTCCATCAGCCGGCGTCCGATCTCACGGACCGAGCTGCGCAGCACCAGCAGGATCGCCGCCGTGATGAGCAGGCCCACCAGCGGATCCACGATCGGCAGCCCGACGGCCGCCCCCGCCGCGCCCAGCAGCACCGCCAGCGAGGTCAGCCCGTCCGACCGGGCGTGCAGGCCGTCCGCCACCAGCGCCGCCGAACCGATCCGGCGGCCCGTGGCCATACGAAAACGCGCCACCCACTCGTTGCCCGCACAACCGACCAGGGCGGCACCCGCGACCGCCCAGAGGTGCCCCACCGGCTGCGGATGGAGCAGGCGGTCGACGGCGGTCACGCCGGCCAGCACCGCCGACACCGCGACCGCGCCCACCACCGCCACCCCGGCCAGGTCCTCGGCCCGCCCGAACCCGTAGGTGTAGCTGCGGCTCGCAGCCCGGCGTCCGAGCAGGAACGCCAGGCCGAGCGGCACCGCGGTCAGCGCGTCGGTCAGGTTGTGCACGGTGTCGCCGAGCAGGGCCACCGAACCCGACCACCACACCACCACGCCCTGCACGGCAGCGGTCAGCCCCAGGACGACCAGGGACACCCAGAGCGTGCGGAGGCCCTCGGCGGAGGATTCCATCGCCTCGTCGAGCCGGTCCGCCGCGTCGTGCGCATGGGGACGGAGCACGTGGAGCAGGCGTCGGCGCAGACGGCCCCGCTCGCGGCCGTGGTCGTGGGAGTGGTCGTGATCGTGGCCGCGGGCGTGGCCGGGGCCGTGGTCGTGGCCGGGGCCGTGGTCGTGGCCGGGGCCGTGGTCGTGGCCGGGGGCCTGATCACCGGGGGTGCGGGGCCGGTGGGCGCCGCCGTGAGAGTGGTCCCCGTCACCGCAGGGGTGATCGTCGGGGTGCGGGTGCGGGTGCTCGGATGGGTGCGCCAGGTCCGCCATGCGCCCCACGGTGGCACATCAACACCGCTGCAGCCACCACCGTTCTACCCTCTGTGACCAGGTGCGATACCCTCGCATCTGCACCCGGCTCCAAAGTCGGCTGACTGTTCGTCACATTGCGTACCAATCAGGCCCGTTCCGCGCATCTCAGAAGACTTGTCACCCAAAGCAGCCGCGCGAGGGCCTAGAGTGAGCGCAGCGCAGGGCGCCCCTTCCGACGCAACCAGATCGAGAGGCTGATGTGGCTGATCGTCATGTCCCCGCCACGGCATCGATCCTCCCTGTTGCGGACGACGGGCCCAGAGCAGCCATGCCGCTCGAGTTCACCGCTTTCTGCGAACTGCACCGCCCCCGCTACCTCAGCTACGCGCGCGTCTGGTTCCACGACCCGGCCCGCGCCGGTCGCGTGGTCGACCAGGCGTTCCACGCACTGGCCGACGTGTGGCCGGAGGTCCTCGGCAGCCCCAACCCGGCCGCCATCGCCTGGCAGATCCTGCGGAGCACGGTGGCCGAGTGCGACCGCCCCCGGCCGGAACCCATCGTGGAGCACCGTCCCGCCCCTGCCGACGAAGACCTCGCGATCCTGCACTACGTGGTCGGACTGGCCGCGCCCGAGATCGCCGACGTGGTCGGTGCGGAGGCCGCGAGCGTGGCCGGCCAGCTCCGGCACGCGCTCCGCGGCATGCCTCAGGAGTGGTGACCCACCGGCCGCGTACCGGCCGCGCACAGGCCGATGCCGGTCAGCGTCGATCACCGGCACCGTCGCGCACCAGCCGCCGTCGATCACCGGCCGCCGGACGGAACCCGGTGCGACGGTGATCCGAATCACCGCCCGATCGGCTCACGCGGCGGCCTCCACCGGCGAATGATGATCTCCAGTCGACCGGACGGAGAATCCACATGTCCATCGAGCACGCCGCCGACATGTTCGAACAGCAGGCCACCGCCTGCGCCGAACTCGGCTCCCCGCTGTACGCAGCCGTCCTCCGGCGGGCAGCAGCGGACATCAGGGAAGGCGGCCCGATCGCGGCCGCGATCGCGGGCCACGAGGATGCCGTAGGGCCGCAGGCCATCGCCCTGCGGCTCCTCGGCGGAGTGCACGCACTCGTACTGACGGGCCGTGCCCCCGAACTCGCGGCCCACTACCCCAGCGCCGGGGGCACCTTCGACCCGCACCGGCCGGACGCCCCCTGGCCGGCCCTCCGCGCGACCGTGGCCGACAACCTGCCCTGGGTCCGCGACTGGCTGACCCGGCCGCCCCAGACCAACGAGGTGGGCCGGGCGAACCTCCTGATCACGGGACTGCTGTGCACGCTCGGCGAACGCCGCCTCCCGGTACGTCTGTTCGAGATCGGCGCGAGCGCCGGGCTCAACCTGCTGGCCGACCGCTTCCACTGCACGTCCGCCGGCTACGCCTACGGGCAGCCCGGCTCCCCCGTCCACCTCGCCGGGGCCTGGCGCGACACTCCGCCGGACTGGCTGCCCGCAGAGCCCGCCCCGCTGGTCTTCGCCGAACGCCGAGGCTGCGATCTCACCCCGATCGAGCCGCGATCGGCCACCGGCGCGCTGGCCCTGCGGGCCTACGTGTGGCCGGACCAGGCCGACCGGGCCGCCCGCCTGGCGGGCGCGCTGCAGCTCGCCGAGGAGCTGGCCACCACGGTCGAGCCGATCGGTGCCGCGGCCTTCCTGCGCGGCGTGGACGTCGCGACCGGAACGCTCACGGTGGTGTGGCACTCGATCATGCGGCAGTACGTGCCGGCCGACGAGTGGGCCCTCGTGGAGCAGGAGTTGGACCGGCTGGCGGCGGCCTCGACGGACGACGCCCCGTTCGCGCACATTGCCTTCGAGCCCCGGAGGATCGGGCAGGAGCACCCCTGCGTCCTCACCGTCCGCAAGGGCGTCGAGCCGCTCCGGCTGCCGGCCGTGGCGGTCCCGCACGGGTTGCCCGCATGGCCGGCCGAACCGGGCTGGGAGGCCGCGGTCGCGGTCTGACGGAGGCGCCGGGCGGCTCCATGCCGCCGCCCGGCCTCCTGGCCACCCGGACGCCCGTCCGGGCGCCGCCACACTCGGCGACGGCGTACGAGGGTGGCACGCGCGGGCATCCGGGGCGTCCGGGGTGCCCAAGGCCTCCGGCCCCCGAACATCCCGGCCGGGGGGCGAACGGTGGCGGATCCCCGACGTGCGCGTGACCTCAGGGACGAGTGCCGGTGACGTCGTACAGGTGGTGCACGGGGTCATGGATCAGGTACCGCGCGAAGGTCTCCACCGTGAACCGTGCGCCGTCGCTCCGCAGCCCCGTACGGGACCACCGGCTGCCCGACACTTGGTCGAACGCCGCCGCCAACTGCTCCGCCGCGGCGGCGAGCTCCGGACCCACGACCGCCGGATCCTGCTCGCCGTACCGCTCCGCGACCGCCGTCTCGTCCTGGTCCCAGTTGGGGAAGGTCGGATCGTCCTGCGTGAGCATCAGGGCCAGCCGCAGGTCGAAGATCCGGAAGACGTCCCGCACATGGCACGCGTACTCCAGCGGCGACCACACGTCCGGCTGCGGGCGGTGGCGCAGCTCGGCCGGATCGCCCGCGAGCAGCGTCACCCATGAGGCGGCGTTCGCGCGGACCATGCCGGCGACGTCCTCGCGCACCACTCCGGAGGCGTTCAGCCCACAGTCGCTACAGGGGCGTTCGAGCACCCAGGTCCAGTCCTTGGCGTCAGGAATGATCATGCCCTCAGCATCCCGCCGCCCTGCGCGCCTCACCAGGCCACGGAACGCCAGTCTCCGCCAAGATGCTGCCACCCCCTGCGTCCCGACGCCTGCCGCCGAGCAGCTCGACGCCCGCCAGGTGCCGGGGTCCTCACGGGGGCACAGGCCACCACTCGGTCCGTGCGGCCTCCCGTCAGGCCTCCCGTGCGACCTCCCGTTCGCCGTACGAGGCGCGGGCGGCCCGGATCTCGTCCAGGTGCGCGCGGGTCCAGGCACACGCGGCATCGATCGGGCCGAACAGTGAGCGGCCCAGCGGGGTGAGCGCGTACTCGACCCTGGGCGGCTGCTCCGCGTAGGCGGTTCGTGCGACCACCCCGTCCCGTTCCATCGCGCGCAGGGACTCCGCCAGGACCTTGGGGGTGATCCCGACCAGCGGCACCTTCAGTTCGGTGAAGCGCCGCGGCCCGCTCTCCAGGCACCGCATGATCTTCCAGCTCCACTTCTCGCTGCCCCGGACGGGCAGCCGCTGGCCACCGTCCGCGCACGTGCCGAAGAAGTCCGCGGTGAGCGGTGGGAGGGGCGAGGCGGGCGGCGGGAGGGCCGCGGACGGGGAACGCATTCCGGTCATGCCCAGAACGTACTGCGGGTACCGCCGGTACCGTTGAAGTAACCGACACCTCCTGTCCTACCGTCACGGCATCGCGGCCGATGAGCGCATCGGCCCATGCATGTGTCGATGGGGTGGTCCTGGTGAGTGTTGTGGTGTTCGGAGCAGGCGGGCGGGTGGGGCGGGCCGTCGTCGCCGAGGCGGTGTCGCGCGGACTGGCCGTCACGGCGGTCGTCCGCACGCCGGAGCGGCATGCCGACCTGGCGGCCCCCGGGGTGGAACTGGTGGCCGGCGACGCGGGTGACCCGGACTCCGTCGCCAGGACCGGGGCGGGGCACGCGGTTGCCGTAGCCGCGCTGTACCGCGCCGATGTCGCCGCCGCGGAGTTCTACCGCACGACCACCTCCGCACTCGTCACGGGGTTGCAGGGCGCGGACGTGCCCCGGCTCGTGACCGTCGGGGTGGCCACCACCCTGGCGGTCGCACCAGGCGTCCTCGTGCACGACGGGCCGGAGTTCCCGTCCGAGTACCGCGCGTTCTCGCTCGGTCACCAGGCGGCCCTGGAGGTGCTGTCCGGCGCCCCGCGACGGCTGGACTGGGTGGTGGTCACACCGCCGATGGACCTCGGCCACGACGGGGTCCGCACGGGCAGGTACCGGATCGGCGGCCCGGTCCTGCCCGAGGGGGGCGGGCACATCTCGCACGCGGACCTCGCGATCGCCGTCGTCGACGAGGCCGAGCGGCCGGCCCACCATCGCACGCAGGTCGCCGTCTGGGCCTGACGGCCACGGCCCGCAGGCTCCGCCCGGTGCGGACGGGCGGACGGCCGGACGGCCGGACGGGCGGACGATCGGCTGGGCAACGGGCAGGGCAGGGCGGCGGCCTGGCCGTCGGCAGGCCGAGTGAGAGCGGCCGCACGGCGGGCACCACCCGGCCTGCGGTCGGGCACCGCAGGGTCACACAGCCGCAATGGACGGTCGTACGGAAGGGCTGTTCGGTCATGGCCCCAGGGGAACACGGGTCCGCACCGTGCCGGGGCGCCCTGCTCCTGCCTGTGGACAACTCGGGGGGTCCAGCATTTCCTACCCCTTCCGAGTGAATCCGCCCCGGCAGCTGACGATCGGTGATCCACCTGGCGAACGGCGAACCACGGACCCCAAGCGACGCCCGAAGGGCCGGCCGCAGCCCGCCCCGGCGCCGGAACCCCCGCCCGGCCCCGTCCACCGCCGCGGGACCACCGTCCCGCCATAACGGCTGGCGACCCGGCCCGGCCGCCGCACAGAATGCCCGTCATGAACGTCGCATCCCCCGAGACCTGGTCCGTCACGGCCGAACCGGTCGACCACGCCGCATCGAAGTCCCTCCTGCACGACTACCTGGACGAGTTGATCAGCCGGTACCACGGCCGGCCGGCGGAGGAGGCGGAGATCGCCCAGGAGGCCGGCGACAGCGCCGACCTGCGCGACGGACGCGGCACGTTCCTGATCGCCCGGGCAGGCGGCACCCCGGTGGGCTGTGCGGGAATCCGCTGGCTGGAGCCCCACGTGGGAGAACTGACCCGGGTCTACGTCTCCCGGCCCGCCCGGCGCGGCGGTGCGGGACGGCGGCTGATCGGGGCCGCGGAGGAGGCTGCGCGGCAGCACGGCGTACGGCGGATGCTGCTCAACACGCGTAAGGACCTGCACGAGGCCCTCGCGCTCTACACCGGCCTCGGCTACCGTCCCACCGCCCCGTACGGGGACGACCCCTACGCCGAGGTCTGGCTGTCCAAGGATCTCGCGTGAGCGGTGGGGGTCAGGCCCCCGCCGGGACGCGTCCGTCCGGCGTGCGGGTGATGCGCGTCAGGCACTGCCAGGCAGGCGGATCACGAGGCGTCCAGCGCGGCCCGGAGGCGAAGGGCGATCCCGTCCATCGCCTCCGGCGCCACGGCCGAGTCCTCGTCGACCCCGAGCAGCCCGAACACCCGTGGCCCGCGCAGTGATTCGGGCTGATCCACCCCACGGGGCACGATGTGGAAGTGGACGTGGGCGAATCCCTCGGCCTCGGCGAACTGCGCGACGTACGTCTTCGCGCAGCCCGTCACCTCGGCCAGCGCCCGGGACAGCCTGACCTGCCAGCGTCCCAGGCCCGCGGCCTCGTCGTCCGTCAGCTCGGCGATCGCCGTCACATGCCGGCGCGGGACGAGAACCAGCCAGCCCGGCAGTGCCGTACCGAAGGCGTGCGCGGCCCGCCAGTACTCGTCGGAACCGATCAGGTCGCGCGGCGCCGAGCCGTCTGTCTCGGCCGTCCGGGCACAGGTGTAGCACTCCATGGGCCGAGCGTAGTGCGCCGGGGAAGCCCCGGGTCAGCGGGCGGCATCCTCCTGGATCGCACAGACCGCCTCGATCGCGGTGGAGCCCAGGCCCGGGAGGAGCGAGGCCAGCAGGCTCTTGCAGACAGCCGCCTCCTCCGGGGTCTTCGGCCCGTCGGCGAAGGCCGGGGCAGGGGCGGAGAACAGTGTCACGGCTGCGGCGACGGCAAGTACGGAGACGAACTTCTTCAGCATGACGGCCCTTCGGGTCGGTGACGGCGGATGAGCCATCACTACCCGAAGGGCCGTCGGGAACGGCGGATCTTGCGCCGTTCGTAGGCGTGTCAGCGGTACTGGCCGCCACCGCCGCCCGCAGGGGGCTGCTGCGGCGGGAACTGCTGCTGGTACGGCGGCTGCTGCTGGTAGGACCCGCCGGCCCCGTACGCCTGCGGCTGCCCCTGGCCCACGTGCGGGGGCTGCGGCACGCCCTGCCCCTGTCCCGTGTACGGCGGCTGCGCCTGCGGCGGGAAGTGCTGTGCCCCCGGCCCGTAGGGCGGCGGCGCGGTCGGCGGCACGAAGCCACCGCCCCCACCGCCGGGGCCGCCGCCGTCGCCGTTGCCGCGCGAGCGCTTCACCAGGACGATGATGCCGCCGACCACGACCACGGCGAGCACGGCCACGACGACCAGGACGAAGACGGGGATGCCGCCCTCGCTGCTGCTGGAGCCGGTACCCGCAGCAGCGGAATCCCCGCCACCCGCGGGCTTCGAGGCGGCCGGCGAGGACGGCGCGTCCGTGGCGCCAGGGCCCCGCGACTCCGCCCGCGAAAGCAGCGGGTTCTCCTTCGGCCCCCCGTCGACCTCCGGGTCGGGCGCCAGCGCGCCCTTCGCCGAGACGATCCCGTAGCCGTACCGCTCGTTGGGAACGGCCGACTTGTCGGGCGGGGCCACGGCCGACTTGATCATGCGGTTGATGACCTGCCCGGCCGACAGGCTCGGGTACTTCGAGCGCACGAGGGCCGCGATGGCGGACACGTAGGCGGTGGCGTCGGAGGTGCCGCTGCTCTTGCCGTAGGAGGACGACGACTTCGCCGTTGCGCGGTAGATGTCGACGCCGGGGGCTGCCAGCGTGACCTCAGGACCGACGTTCGACTTGCTCCAGGCGTTGCCCGACCGGTCGACCGCTGTGACCGCCACGACCCCGGGAAAGGCCGCCGGATAGTCGACCGGCATGCCCCGGTCCCCGACGTTCCCGGACGCGGCCACGAGGACGACGTCCTTCTGGACCGCGTAGGTGACCGCATCGCGCACCTCGCGTTCGAGTGCGTTGCTGCCGCCGATCGACATGTTGATGACGGTGGCCCCGTGGTCCACGGCGTACCGGATGGACTTCGCGACGTCGCCCGTACCCGCGGTACCCGCGTCCACGTCGAAGGTGCCGATGCGGATCGGGAGGATCTTGGCCTTGGGCGCCAGACCGGAGATTCCGGCCTGCGTGCCGTGACCGCGGCCGGCGATCAGACTGGCCATGCCCGTGCCGTGACCCACCGTGTCGGCCTTGTAGTTGCCGCCGTCCCCCGAGAAGTCGGCACCGGGAAGCACCTGACCGGCGAGGTCCTGGTGGTCGGCCACGCCCGTGTCGATGACTGCGACGGTCACACCCTCGCCTTGGCTGATCGGCCAGACGTCCGTGGTCACGTGGTAGTTGAGCAGTGGCCATTGGCCATCGCGAATGGTGTCCGCACCGGCCGGTGCCGCGCTGACGCCCCACAAGAGGGCCGCCACGGCGAGCCCGGCCATGCCTCGCATCGGTCGGCTGGTCGCCAAGCCGTCGTCACCTCATCGGTCGGGTGGGCGCCTCGTCCACGTTCACGAGACGCCCAGTCAGGTCGGCACCTACCTGGGCACCGGATTCATTCCACCACGTTCGGGTTTGTCCGGTCGCCGGACGCCCATGTCTCCTCGTCCTCGACCAGGTAGTCCGGGCGGGACTTGTCCTTCTTCTTGTCCTTCTTGCCCGCCTGCGAGCCGAGCGGGCCGTGGCCCTGCCCGGCACCACCGGCGCCCTGCCCACCGCGTCCCCGGCCGAGGCCGGACCCGCCCTCGGTGAACGAGCCGCGCCCGGAACCGCCACCGGCGGCCTCGCCGAACACGCCGCCGCCTCGCCGGGCGATGCTGCCTCCGGTCCGCCCGGCGCCCGCGCCCTTGGCGCCACCGCCCGCGCCCGAACCCGCGCCCGAACCCGACCCCATGCCCGTCGCTCCGAAGGCGTTGCTCCCCCGGGTTCCGGCAGCCGCACCGGTACCCGCACTACCGCGGCCGAGCCCGGCGCCCCCTGCGCCGCCCGTACCTCCGCGCCCGGCGCCCCCGGCACCCCCTGCGCCTCCGGCACCGCCCGTACCTCCGCGCCCGGCGCCACCGGCCAGGCCGGCATCCACGACGCCACCGCCGAGGTGCTGGCCGCCGCCGGTGCTCCCCGATCCAGCCGGGCCGATGACACCGCCCGACGTCGGGGGCCGAGTCGTGACGCCGACACCGTCGATGCCGGTACCCGGCCCGACCACCCCGGGCGTCTTGGGCTTGGGGGTCGGGTTGGCCGTACCTCCGCTGATTCCCGCATCGGTCAGCCGCGCGCTGGACGCCTTCGGCGACTGAGGGCCGGCGCTCACGGTGGAACGGCTGCTGCTCGCGGTCGTGGTCCGGCTCGCCGACTGGCCGGCACCGGCGAATCCCATCCCGCCGCCCACGAGCAGCCCGCTGATGGCCGACGCCCCGGACGAGTCCGGCGGCTGGAGGTCCTCGACACTGTCCCAGTCGGTCCTCGGCGGCTTCAGGAAGTTCGTCGCGCTGCGGTACTGGGTCGCCAGTGTCTCCATCACCGCGACGGCCTGGGCCTTCTTCTCGTCCGAGACCGCCGTGCGGGTGTCCTCGTCGTCGACGCCGACCGTCGACTTGGCGGTGTCGCTGATCGCGTCCCCCGCCTTGTCCCAGAAGCTCGGCTCCTCCGGCATGTCCCGCTTGGCGGTGTCGATGGCCTCCGACATCATCTGCATGGCCACCGAAGCGTCGTTCGCGTACGCGGCAGCATTGTTGACGGCGTCGGCCAGGCGCGTCATCTTCGTGTGGAAGGCGTCGCTCGTCGCGCCGTCCCACGAGGTCGTGGCATCCGCCGACGCGGTGCTGAGCGCGGTGCGGATCTGCTTGAGGGCGTCGGACGCCTTGCGCCAGGGATCGCTGGCGGCCATGACGCCACCGGAGTCCATGGATTGGACCATGCCGCGCATGGCACCGTGGCTGTAGCCGTTGAAATTGGTGTAGTCACTCATGTTCGGGCGCCTTCCTTCCCCGTCCCGACACTGGCCTCGATCGAACCGCTCCCCGGGGGACCCGGCCTCACCATGACGGCTGCGGATCCCCGCTACCGGCCGGCGAAGGGCCGACAGGCCCCTTCGGACCGGCCGCCCCCGGAGTCGACCTGCCCGTGTACGAGGCCGTCACAGGTGTCGCGGTGTTGCCCACGGACCATCCGTCCGAGTTGACCTTGAGGGAATGCGAGGTCTCGTGTTCCTGCTCCTCGTAGTTCCTCGCCGTCAGCTCGGCCTTGTGCTGCGCCTCGTCGATGGCGTCCTGCAGGGCGTCGAGCACCCTGCGCAGGTTGTCCCGCATGAGTTCGTACTTGGCATGCAGTGCCTCGGCTTCCGGGAAGGTGCCGAACGCGGAGCGGCCGACACCGCTCTGCCCGTGCACCCGCGACCCGCCGGCCGACGCCTCGAACTCGCCCAGCAATCCCCGCACCTGCGAGGCGAAGGCCCGCAGGTTGTCCACTTCCACGCGGTAGCCGGTGCCGGAACCCCCGCTCGAACCGCTCCCCGTGCTCACGTCCGTCGTGCCTCCCCCGTACGTCCTCACGTCATGTCCCAGGTCTAACCCTTATGTCTAACACATGCCACGTCGGGCCAAAACCGGCCCCTCACAGGCCGGTCGGCGACCCCGGGCTGACCTGCACCGCTGCTTCGCGGCATTTTCGTGGCGGACCGTCAGGCGACGGCCCGGGCCAGGGTGCGGCGGCAGAGCGAGTCGGCGCGACGCGTCGTCTCGGGGAGGCGGTAGGAGGGGGTGAGGGCGAGGACGGTCTCCACGGCCTCGTCCAGCCCGATGCGGTGGCCGACCGAGACGAACACCGGTTTGACGCCCTGGCGGGTACGGACGGCCCGGCCCACCTCGGCACCGTCGTGGTCGAGCAGCGGGGAGTGCGCACCGCGCTCCGCGGCGGGCGGCTCGTGGTCGAACGTGAAAGCGGTCTTGGCGACGCCGAGGGTGCGCAGGCCGGTTCGGACGCCGAGGTGGCTGGCGAGCCCGAGGCCGCGCGGATGGGCGATGCCGTAGCCGTCGCACACCACCAGGTCGGGCGCCACCGGGAGGGCGTCCAGGGCGGCGAGGACGGCGGGCAGTTCGCGGAAGGCCAGCAGCCCGGGCAGGTACGGGAAGGCGACCGGGCCGACCGCCGTCGCCTCGTGGACGACGTCGAGGGTGGCGTAGTCGAGGAGCACCGCCGCCGCCGCGACGACGTCCCGCTCGTCGTCGTACGCGACGTCCACCCCGGCCACCAGCGATCCCGCCGTCGGTGCGGGCCCGGTCGTGGACACCCGTGGCCGCAGGCGGAGCTGCTCGGCCACGGCGGCGGCCTCGTCGGCGGGCCAGTCCTCCGGTACGGTCACGTCTCCCCCTGCATCACGTCGCGTCGGATCCGTCGTGCTCGGAGGCCCACCGTACCGAGCGGCTCCGACGGGAGGGGCGCAGCCCCGTGGCGCCGGCTGCGGCCGCCCGTGAGCCCGTGCGCCCCTCGTGCGGCGCATATGCCGGATTAGGCTGGACGTAGAGGCCCTCCGTGCTGGGTACACCTCTCACAGGATCCCCACCGAGCGGACACCCGACATCCGACCCCGTGTGAAGGACTGAATGCCATGCCGCGCCCGACTCTCCCTCAGCTCTGCACCGGCACCTTCACCGTCGTGGCCTCGGCCGTCGCCCTGCTGGCCGTCTCGGGCGCCACGTCCGTGTTCGAGGTCGTGGTGCTGATGGTCTTCGCGGTGACTCTCGGTTCACTCGCGACCGCGTTGCTGATGACGCTCTCCAGCCAGCGGCAGCTGGCGCGCGCCACGCGGTCCGGCGCCCGCGGCGTGTCGGCAGCGGCGGGCGCCGGTGCCGGCGCGGGAACCGCCGGGGTGCCGGGGCCGCGCCCCGAGTACGCCGGGCGCTGACGCCGGGCTGCGTCGCGCGGGACCGGGCGGGACCGGGCGGGCGTCGGCCCGCGGCCTTCCGGCGGCGATCGGCCGTCAGGCCGCCGAGACGACGACGGTCTTGGCCGCCTTGTCGTGGATGCACTGGCGGTACGGCTTGTCGAAGACGCCGAACAGGCCGTCGATCGGCCACCACAGCGCGCCGCAGCAGATCAGCGCGGGCACCACGAAGGTGGCGGCCCGGGTCCAGGCGGCGGCGGGGGTCGGGACGCTCCCGTCGACCAGCATCGCCACCCGGACCTTCATCAGCTTCTTGCCGAGCGTCTGCCCGTCGCGGCTGATCATCAGCCCCTGGTAGACCAGGTAGAACAGGTAGCCGAGCCAGGTGGCACTGACCCACCCGTCCTGCTTGCCCAGACTGGCGAACGGCAGGACCACCAGGACGGCGACGGCCTGCACCAGCACGTAGTCGACGATCTGCGCGACGATGCGGCTCGGCCAGCTGCCGAGCGGCGGCATGCCCGGCACGGGCCCGGCACCCGGCGCGCCTGCCGCGCCGGGTGCACCCGCAGGCCCCGCGCCGCCCGGACCGCCGGGCGGCGGTGCACCGAAGCCGGACGGCGGCGGGGCCCCGTACGCGGCGTCGTAGTCACCGGGGGCGTCGTACGGGCTGCCGGACGCGGGAGGGGGAGGCGGAGGCGTGCCGTGCGGGTCGGACGGCGCACCGGACGGCGGGCCCTCGGGCGGGGGCTGCTTGTCGAAGGAGGGCGTGCCGCCCCCTTCCGGCTCCTGGGCTGAGGGGTCATGGGTGCTCATGCACCGAGTAGAACACTGCAAATGCCATGGAATCGGGACATCTGCACCGTTTTGATACGTTGCCACGGGCGTCGCGCGCCCCGCCCGTGCCCCGCGCGGGCACCATCACGACCGGACGGCCCATCACCCGCGATGACGGCGCCTCAGCCCTTCACCACACGGGTGCCCGCCGCACGATCGTGCCAGCCGCGGCGCGAACGCCGGTCCAGCAGCACCCACAGCAGCGCCACCGGCAGCAGCAGCACCGCCGTCTGCCTGACGGCCCACCGCCACAACGACCGGCCCGACGACGGCGGCCGGCGCCCGCCACCCGAACGGCGGACGTCGACCACCCGGATCCGCGCCAACCGCTTGCCGAGCGTCCGGCCGGTGCGCGCGGTCGGCAGCACCTCGTACAGCACGCCCAGCAGCACGAGGACGCCGACCAGCACCCCCGCCTTGCCGATCACGACATCGTCGACCAGCCACACCGTGACCTCGCGGCCGGCCAGCGTGGACGCCGCCCGGGCCTGCTCGACCTTCTCCCGTACGTGCGCGGCCGCCGAAGCAGCCAGCGGCACCCCGGCCGCGGCGGCCACCACGGCCGACACCAGCGTGTCGACGATCCGGGCCGCGCACCGCCGCCCCAGCCCGGCCGACACCAGCGGCGCGGGACGCTCCCGCTCGGCGCTTCTCCGACTGCGGGCCGGCTTCCCCCGCTCGGCACCGGCGGCGCCGGGCCGCGAAACCTTCGGAGACGGCGCCGAGCCGGGTGCCGGGACCGTCGCCCCGGCGGCCTGACGGGCGGCAGCCGGGCGAGGCCGTCCAGGGGCCGCAGGGACGGCGGGCGCGGGAACGGGGGATCCAGCGGGAGGCGCGGCAGCGGCGGCAGAGGAGGAGGAGGAGGAGGAGGAGGGGACAGCGGCCCGGGGTACGACGGCAGCCGACGCCCCGGACTCGGGCGCGTTCTCCACCACGGCCTCCACCGCGGCCTCCGCCACCTCCACCACCTTCGGCGCCCGCTCGGCACGATGCGGCCCGGGACCGGCACCGGCAGCACGGGAGCCCGACCGCTCCTGGCCCGGGACAACGGATCCTTCGGCGCCCTGCGCAAGCCCTGCCGCGGCAGGACCACCGGCGGGTCCGGCGGCCTTGGCGGCGGTCGACTCGAACCCGCCCCCGGGCTCAGGGACGGCCCCGTCCTCCGGCTCGCCGACCGTCCGGGGCTCCGGTCCGGGATCCACCTCCACCTGAAGGGCACGCACGGGCGCCGGTGCCGGGAAGGACGGCGGCGCGGCCGGATGGTCGGCGGTGGACGGCCGGCCGTCCACCCCCACCCCCGGACCCTCGGCAGCCGCAGGGAGGACGCCCCATGACACCCAGCGCGGCGCGGCACCCGTCTCCAGCAGGCCGCGCTGCGCCTGCGGATCAGCCTGCCAGCCCGACCCGAGCGCGGGGGCGGCCGTCCGCGCACCGCCGGCCACGGCTACGGCCGGGCCGGCCGGCGACGCCGCTCCCGGTGCCGGCCTCGCTCCGGGGACCGCCGCAGGGCGCAGCTCCGCCGGACGCAGGTCCGCAGGCGGCACCGGACGAAGGGCCTCGACATCGGCGCGCAGCGGCTCGACATCGGCGCGCGGCCGGACTTCCAGCTCGCCCTGCGGCGCCATCACGAAGGATGCGCCGCCCGAGGTCTCGTCGAAGTACAGCGGCCCGGTCCGGGTGTCCGGCCCCTGCGGCTCGGACAGGCCGTACGGCGTCGACGGCCCGGACAAAGGCCCGGACAAAGGCCCGGACGAAGGCCCGGTGACGGCCGGATGCGCGGCCGCCTGGGCCTCCGCCGGAGCCCCTGCCGGGCTCGCCTGCGCAGGCGACGGGGCGACGGGCGGCACGGCCACAGCTGGAGCGACCGGGGACGGCACGGCCGGGGCGGCGGCCTGGCGGCTCCGCAT
Source organism: Kitasatospora sp. NE20-6 (assembly GCF_045862635.1). NCBI lineage: Bacteria > Bacillati > Actinomycetota > Actinomycetes > Kitasatosporales > Streptomycetaceae > Kitasatospora > Kitasatospora sp. NE20-6. The sequence continues at coordinate 88,685 of NZ_BPRL01000013.1, read as the reverse complement.
CCGGGGTGGTTCCAGCACCTCGCCCTCCACCGGCGCGGGGCGCGTGGTGCCCGGCACCCAGGCGGTGCCGCCCCAGTAACGGACGAAGCCCGGGATGGAGGGGTCCGGGTAGTAGCCCGGCACGGGGCCGACGGCGGTGTCCGCACTGCCGTGAGGCCGGTCCGTCATGCGGTTCTTCTTTCGTGGCCGCGCCGAAGGCGCTCGGATGTGCAGGCGGACAGTCGCCACGCAGTCACAAAGGGTAGTACCTCGACCGTCGGCTCCTCGGGCGTTGTCCGTAAATGACAAGTTCCGAAAGGTGTGTAAGAGAGCCCGCCCGCACCGCTCTCCCCTTCCGAAGGGCCGGAACGGCCCGGACGCGAGCGGAGAGGGATGCCGTCATGGAACAGAGCCCGAGCGTGGTCGAGCTGGAGCTTGGCGTGGAACTGGTGCTGTCCCCCGAGCGGAGCGTCTCGGTACCGGCGCGGCTGTCGTACGGCAGCCACGACCCGTTCGCCGTGCACATCACCTTCCACCTGGACACGGGGTCGCCGGTGACGTGGGTGTTCTCCCGGGAGCTGCTGGTGGAGGGCACCTTCAGGCCCTGCGGGCAGGGTGACGTGCGGATCTGGCCGACCCGGGCCGGGCGGCGCAGCGTGCTGTGCCTGGCGCTGAGCTCGCCCGCCGGCGACGCGTTGCTGGAGGCCCCCCTGGCGTCCGTCGCCGGCTGGCTGGAGCGGGCGCACCGGCTGGTGCCGCCGGGTCGGGAGCTGGCGGCGCTGGACCTGGACCACTGTCTGGCCGAGCTGCTCGCATGAGGGCGCGCCGGTCGGCGGGCGGACCGTACGGACGGCGGCGCGGGCAGGGCGGCCAGGACGGGCCGGGCGCACGGTGCATGCCCGCCCCCGGGTGAACGTCGCCGCGGGCGTCACCCTTCACGCGGCGGTGAGCGTTCACCCCTGACGCCCGCAGCCACTGTCGTACCGGCACCGGCACCGGCAGCCGCACCTCACCGGTCCGCCGCCGAAGCGCGCTACGCCGAAGCGTCCACCACCGGAACGTCCGCCGCCGGGGCGAGCCGCTGCTGCGGCAGCCGGAGCATGGGTTCGCCGGCGGCCCGCCGACGTGCGCCCACCCGCACCGCGGCGACGGCGAGGAAGCCGACGCCCACCAGCGGGTACACCGCCGCCGGCAGCTGGTGCAGCGGCGAGAGGTGCAGGTCGAGATCGCCCTTGTGCGGGACGACCCACATGCCGAACGACAGGAAGGCCAGCAGCGTCGCCCCGAAGATCGGCCGCCACCGCAGCCGTCGGACGGCGGTCGGCCGCGAGCGTTCGTGGGCGGCCTCGGCGGCGAGCAGGACGAGCACGGGGACGCACCACACCCAGTGGTGGGTCCAGCTGATCGGCGAGATGAGCACCGCGGTGACCGCCGCGCAGCAGATCCCCCAGGCCTCGCCGCGGGGCAGCCACCGCGCGCTGCGGTGGGCCCAGGCGGCGACGGCGAGTCCGGCGACGGCCACGGCGGCCCCGGCCAGGGTGGCGAGGGTGCCCGGGTCCGCCGAGTGGAGCAGCCGGGCGACCGCGCCGCGCACGGACTGGTTGTCGACGATCTCGGTCTTGCCGACCCGGGTGGAGTCGTAGAGGTACTTCGTCCAGAAGCCGTAGGTGGCGTCGGGCAGGACGAGTGCGCCGACCGCGACGGTGGCGAGGAAGGTCAGCCCGGCGGTGATCGCGGCTCGCACGCGTCCGGTGATCAGCAGGTAGACCGCGAACAGCCCGGGGGTGAGTTTGATGCCTGCGGCGATGCCGATCGCGACGCCCCGGGGGAGGCGGCCGAGGAGGGAGCGGCGGCCGGGGCCGTCGGTCCGGTGGTCGGCCCGGGTGAGGTCCCAGAGCACGAGGCAGGCGAGGGCGAGGTTGATCTGCCCGTACCGGAGCGTCGTGAAGACGGGTTCGAGCCAGACGCCGAGACCGGCGACGAGGACGACGCCGACCGGTCCGGCCCCGCGGCGCGGCCAGCCGGCCAGCCGGAAGGCGAGGTGGGCGAGCACGCCGAGCAGCACGACGTTGCCGGCCGTGATGGCGATCCGGAGGAATCCGATGCCGAACCACGTCGTCGGCACGAACAGCATCGCGGCGAACGGCGGGTAGGTGGCGGGCAGGTTCCACTCGGTGACCCGCAGCGCGTACAGGTCGCCTCCGTGGGCGACGGCGGCGCCCTCCGCCCGGTAGACGATCATGTCGACCATCGAGGTGCCGACGAAGTGCCGGACCGTCGCGTACGCGAGGAGCGACACCAGGGCCACCGCGGCGGCCGCGGCGAGCGGCCTGCGGGGCGCCTCCCGGAGGGCCCGGACGAACGCGGTGGAGGCCGGGCCGCCCCCGGCGGGGGCCTGCTCGGGCGGGTGTCCGGGCTGCCGCCGGGGTGTCCGGTCGGCCTCTCGCACCGCTGTCACATTCCGCTCCGTCCGCCGGTGAACCAGCTAGCGACACTACCTGAAGCCCCCGCGGGTTCCCCGGTCGCCGAGTCGCCGCCCGGGGCTGACGGCCGCCGGACCCAAGCACCCGGGACTGCCGCGGGCGGACCCGGACGGACCCGGGCGGACGCGACGACACGCGCCGACGCACGACGACGCGGTGGCACCTTCCGGCCCCGTGATCCGGAAGGTGCCACCGCGTCGTCATGCCCGTCGCCGGGCGAGGTCGTCAGCCGGTGTACGCGGCGAAGGCGCGGGTGAAGGCGAGCGGCTGCTGGTCGATGCTGCTGCAGCTGGCGTCGGCGTAGGCCTTCGCGCCACCGGGGCAGGCCTTGTCGCGGGTGCCGGACCACATGGCGAGCCAGGCGAGGTGCTTGGTCTTCGCGAACTCGGCGAGCTGGGTGGCGTCGGCCACGGTGAAGACCTCCGTGGCGACGTCGTTGACGCCGATCATGGGCGTGACGGCGACCGCAGCCCATGCGGCGCTGTCGCTCAGCGCCAGCACGCTCTTCACCTGGGCCTGGGTGGCGGTGGCGGCGTCGATGGCGTACTTGCCCATGCGGCCCTGCGGGTTCGGGGCGACGCCGTCGCCGAAGTCCATCGCCATGATGTTGACGGCGCCGACCTTCACACCGGCGCTCTTCACCCCGGCGACGAGGTTGATGCCGTCCTGGGTGAGGCCGGTGGGCAGGGCGGGCAGGGTGAAGGAGACGTCCAGGGTGCGGCCCTTGCCGGCGGCGGTGCGCTGGAGCTGGGCGACGGCCTGGGCGCGCCGGGTGTTGGCGGCGGTGTCGGCGAGCGCGCCGCCCTCGATGTCGAAGTCGACCTTGGTGAGGCCGTAGGCGTCGACGGCCTTCTGGTAGGCGGCCGCGAGGTCGGTCGCGGAGGAGCAGGCGGTGGCGAGCTCGCTGCCGTTGGCGCCGCCGAAGGAGACCCGGACGTCGCCGCCCGCGGCCCGGAGCGCGCCGATCTGCGCGGCGACCGCGTCGGTGGTGAGGTCGCTGACGCCGCCCCACTTCGGGGTGCAGCCGCCGCCGGAGACGAGGAAGGCGAGGTTGTAGGTCTTCACGCCGGTCGCCTTGGCGGTGCCGACGAGGTCGAACGCCGGGTAGAGCGAGGTGTCGACGTACGGGGCGAAGCGGCCGCCGGCGGACGGATCGGCGGTGGCGGTGGGCGTCGGGGTGGGCGTCGTCGCCGTGGCGGTGGGCGTGGCGGTGACGGTCGGCTTCGCCGTGGTGGCGGTGGCCGAGGGGCTCGGCGCCGGGGTGGTGGGCCGGCCGGTGGGGGTGGGCGTCGGACCGGTGCCGGTGGAGCAGGAGACGTCGTTGATCAGGCAGTGGGCGGGCTCGGCCTGCGCGCCGCCGGAGCCCTGCACGACGAAGCCGACGTCGACCGTCCGGCCCGGTTCGATCCTCTTGTTCCACGCCTCCGGCTTGACGGTGACGTGCTGGCCGGAGACGGTGAAACCGGCGTTCCAGAGCGAGGAGATCTTGGCGCCGGCCGGCAGGTCGAAGCTCAGGGTCCAGCCGTCGATGGGCGCGGTGGCCGGGTTGGTGACCACGTACTGACCGGTGTAGCCGGTCTCCCAGGCGCTCGTACGGCTGTAGACCGCGCCGAGCGAGGCGGCTCCGGCCGACGTGGCGAGCGCGACCACACCGCCGGTGACGATCACGGTGGCGATCGCGGAGGCACCGATGATCGTGCCCTTACGGCTGCGACGGCGGTGGCCCTGACGTCGGGTGGGCTGGCTCGGCATGGTCTGCGTACCTCCGCTGAGAGGGTCGGGCCGGGTCTCGACGAGCCCGGGCGCCGCAGACGCTACCGGCCCGTAACGGCCGCAAACCCCCTGCTCAGAGAGGGGTAGGTCTCCCTTAGGGTGCCGTTAAGGAACTCGTCCGGGCTGCACCCGCGAGCATCGCCCGCGAGCACCGCCCCGGGCCGCGCACGGGAGTCGGCACCCACGAGCCCGGGAGCCGGCACCCACGAACCGCGCCCACGAAGTGGCACCACGGTCCGCACTCACCCGGTGGCGCCCCGGGCGAGCACCACCACCACCCGCCCGGGCACCCGCGGGAGGCCCCGGCCTACACCCGGGCCGCGCGGCGCCGACCGGGCCGGACGCCCCGGCGCCGCCCGGCGCGCGCGGGTTCCTCGGCCGGGCCGGTGTGGAGCCGCATCCGGATCTCCGCACCGCCGAGGCCGGCCGAGCGGCCGAGGGCGAGATCGCCGCCGGTGGCCTCGGAGAGCTTGCGGGCGATGTCCAGGCCGAGTCCGGTCGAGCCCTCGCCGCCGTGGCCGGCACCGCGTTCGATGGCGGCGTCGGGGTCGTCGAAGCCGGGGCCTGCGTCGCCGACCAGCACGATGACGGACGTGTCGGTGGCCAGGACGTCCACGGCGAAGGCGGTGCCCATCGAGGTGTGGCGGAAGACGTTGCCGAGGAGGGCGTCGATCGCGGCGGCGAGGTCGCCGCGCTGCACGGGCACCTGGACGGGGGCGTCGGCCCCGGCGAGCTGCCAGGGGCGGCCCTCGTCCTCGGCGAGGGCGGACCAGAACCCGACCCGTTCGCGGATGACCTCGGCGGCGTCGCAGCCGAGGACGACGGCGGGTGTCTCCTCGCGGCCGCGCCGGGCCGATCTGATGATCTGGTCGACCTCGCGCTCCAGTTGGGCGACGGCGTGCCGGGTGGCGTCGGCCGCGTCGCCGTCGCCGAGCGAGGCGGCGTTGAGGCGGAGCACGGTGAGCGGGGTGCGGAGCCGGTGGGAGAGGTCGGCGGCGAGTTCGCGCTCGGCGGCGAGGAGGTGGACGACGCGGTCGGCCATGGTGTTGAAGGCGTGCCCGGCTTCCCGGAGTTCCTCGGGTGCGCCCTGGGCACGGGCGTCGTCGAGGGGCACGCGGACGGTCAGGTTGCCGGACCCGAGCGACCTTGCCGCGGAGGCCAGCCGGCGGGCGGAGCCGACGATCCGGGCGCCGGTGCGGTCGGCGACGAGCACGGCGATGGCCACCAGGCCGAGGGCGACGAGCGAGAGCACCAGCCAGGCGGTGCCGACTCCGTGGGTGAGGTCGGCTTCGGCGACGTAGACCTCGACGACGGCGACCCGGGCGTTCTCGACGGCGACGGGCTGGAGCAGCGCGAAGCCCCCGGCGACCTTCACGGTGAAGGAGCGGACGGTGCCGACGCCCCCGCCGCCGCCTGCGGTGGCGATGTCGGAGGAGGTGGCCCGGCCTTCGCCGACCACCGCGCCGGAGGGCAGGTGGACGGCGACGCGGTCGTGCGCACCGGCGTCGGTCGAGGCGACGGCGCGCGCGATCGGGTCCTGGTCGGTGGTGATGGCGAGGGCCGGGCCGAGGGCGGCGGCCTGGCGTTCCGCCGCGGTGAAGGCGCGGTCGCTGGCGGTCTGCTGCACCATCAGGCCGAGCGGGATGAGGAACGCCAGCGCGACCATCGTCGTCCCGGCGACGGCGGCCTTGATCAGGGCCCACCGCAGCGAGCGGGTGAAGCGCGTCCGGCCGGGCGCCTGCCCGGCCCCCTGACCACTGCTCACCTGATTGGCACCCGGACCGGTCACCTGGCCGGGCGCGGCCGGCGCGACGGGGGTCGTCCGGCCAGGCCGTCCGGCACCACGCGGACTCATGTCGGGAGGCCCACCGGATCGGCGGCCGCGCCCCGCGGCGCCTCCAGGCGCACACCGACACCGCGCACGGTGTGCAGGTAGCGCGGGCTGGAGGCGGTCTCGCCGAGTTTGCGGCGGAGCCAGGAGAGGTGGACGTCGATGGTCTGGTCGCCGCCGTACGTCTGGCGCCAGACCTCGGCGAGTATCTCCTTGCGCGGCACGACGACCCCGGGCCGGGCGGCGAGGAAGGAGAGCAGGTCGAACTCACGGCGGGTCAGGTCGAGCGACCGTCCGTCGAGCGCGGCCTGACGGCGCTGGACGTCGATCGCGAGCCCGCCGACCCGCAGCACCTGGGGTGCGGGGGCGCTGCCGCCTCCGAGCCGGCGCAGCACGGCGGTCATGCGGGCGGTCAGGTGTTCGCCGGAGAACGGCTTGACGAGGTAGTCGTCGGCGCCGGCGTTGAGCAGGCGGACGATCTCGGCCTCGTCGTCGCGGGCCGTGGAGATGATCACCGGCACGTCGGTGAGGCCGCGGATCATCTTCAGCGCCTCGCTGCCGTCGAGGTCGGGCAGGCCGAGGTCGAGGATCACCAGGTCGCAGCCGACCTGGGCGACCTCGCGGAGTGCCTCCAACGCGGTGCCGACGCTGCGCACCGCGTGGCCGGTCTCGGCCAGGTGTCGAATCAGCGCGGAGCGTACGAAGGGGTCGTCCTCGACCACGAGCACTGTTGCCATGGCCCTGCACGGTACGGCATCGGGCCGCCATTGGTCTGTACCGGGAGCGGAATGTGACGGTTTGCCGCGGTGCTTCCGGGCACGCCGTGCGGGCTGCCCCCGGCATCGGCGGGATCGACCGGCCCGCCCGTCCGTGACCGGGCCCGATACGGCAGGATGTCCGCACAATGCGCAACGGAATCGTACAGATCGGGGCCTGGGCGGTGGCGACCGGAGCGGCGGTCGCGCTGTCCTGGAGCGGCGTGCACGCCGTGCTGTCGGAGGCAGGGTCGGAACGGCCGCAGGCGGTGCCGCTGCCGACGGCGGCGGAGCTGAGCCTGCCGCCGGCGACGTCGTCGTCCTACGGGGACGCTTCCCCGTCGGCGGTGCAGCCGCCGTCCCCGTCGGCCCCGACGCCGTCGGGCAGCCCGACGCTGCCCAGCCCGATCCGCACGGCGACCACGCAGCCGCCGCGGACGAAGAAGCCGAGCACGCCGACGACGGTGCACAGCTACCTGGTGCCGGGCGGCAGGGTCGCGCTGGACATCCGGCCCGACAGTGCCGAGCTCGTCTCCGCGACCCCGGACGCCGGCTGGCAGATGCAGGTCTGGAACGGCGACCACTGGATGCGCATCGACTTCTCGAAGGACGACAGCGCCAACTCCGTCTTCGTCACCTGGAACGGCCACGCACCGGACGTGCAGACCGTCGTCCGCTGACACCCCTGGCACCCTCCGGCACCCGCACGGGCCCGCCCCGGCTACCCGGGCGGGAAGGGCAGGTAGCCGGGCAGGTACGGCCCGGCGTAGCGGGTGCGGTCGACCAGGGTGTGGCGGATGGGGCCGGCCGTGCCGATGACCGCGATCACCACGGTGCCGTGACGGTCGCTCAGCTCGTACGGCTCGGTGACGGCCTCCGCGCCGCGGTCGACGGCGTAGTCGAACGCGAAGTACGCGTCGGTCACGCGCAGGGCGAGCTCGACGACACCCTCGCCGTGGTCGGCGAGATGGCGGGCGAGCCGCCCGTCGGGCCGGGTGGCCGAGCTCAGGACGTACCGTGCGCCGCCGCACTCCAGCACGTACGAGCGCAGGTGCGGGCTGCCGGTCTCCGGTCCGGCGTACGCGATGCCGCGCATGCCGAGCACGGTCCGGTAGTGCCGGGCCGCCCGGTCGGCGTCGTGCACGGCGAGCACGACGGCGTCGGTCAGGCAGGTGGGCCCGTGGGCGTACGCGGTGCGGCCGCCCTCCTCGGGGCCGTACGCGTGGCCGGTGCCGTACGCGTGCCCGGCAGGGTGAACGGGCCCGGTGCGGCGGACGGGCCCGGGCCGGTGGAGGTGTTCGGAGCCGTGTGCGTGGTCGGAGCGGTGGGCGTGCTCGGGCATGGCGGGCCTCCCCTGTCGTCCCCGGGGCGGTACGGCGACGGTGCGGGGGCCACCCGCGGGGTGTGCAGGAGAGTGGCGCGGCTCACACGGCTGCGCAAGTGTTCCGTTTCCTCCTGGGCAAGCTGTGCCGGACGGGCCGACAATGGCGGCACCGACTGGACAGATTGCCCACCGGCGCCGGCTCCCGGCCGGCCCGCCCATCGGACGGAGCAGCCGTGCACTCCCCCAACGACGCCATCGACCCGCTCGACGGCAAGCTCATCCGCCTGCTCAGCGAGGAGCCGCGGATCGGTGTGCTGGAGTGCTCGCGCCGGCTGCAGGTCGCCCGCGGCACGGTGCAGGCCCGGCTGGACCGCCTGCAGGCGCGGGGGGTGATCGGCGGGTTCGGCCCGCAGGTCGACCCGGCGGCGCTCGGCTACCCGGTGACGGCGTTCGCGACGCTGGAGATCTCGCAGGGCCAGGGGGCCGATGTCCGGGCGCACCTGGCCGCGGTGCCGGAGGTGCTGGAGCTCCACACCATCACCGGGCAGGGCGACATGCTGGTGCGGATCGTGGCGCGTTCCAACGCGGACCTCCAGCGGGTGATCGACCGGGTGGTGGGGTTCGACGGGATCGTCCGGGCCTCGACCGCGATCGCGCTGGAGAACCCGGTGTCGTACCGCATCCTTCCGCTGGTGGAACAGGCCGCCCGGGAGTGACCGGGCCGGGCCCCTCGGCACGTCGCACGCACCGCCCCGGGCGCCACGGCGCCGGCAGGACGGAACGGCGTCAGCAGGACGGGACGGCGCCGCCCTTGTCGAGGGCGTCGAGCGCGGCCACGGCGGACGCGAGCGTGGTGACCGGTACGAGCCGGAGGCCGTCCGGGGTGTCGACCTTGGCGTCGGAGCACTCGCTCTTCGGCACCAGGAAGACGGTGGCACCGTCGCGGGCCGCGGCGCGGGTCTTGAGCGGGATGCCGCCGACCGCGCCGATGACGCCCCGCTCGTCGATGGTGCCGGTGCCGGCGATGATGCGTCCGCCGGTGAGGTCACCGCCGTGGCCGTTGCCGTTGAGCTTGTCGATGATGCCGAGGCTGAGCATCTGTCCGGCGCTCGGGCCGCCGATGTCGCCGAGGTCGATCTTCACGGTCACCTGCGACGGCGAGAGGTGGAGGTAGGAGAGGGCCGCGGCGGTGGCGCTGTCCTGCGACTCGGTCATCTGGTGCGCGGTCTCCTGCTCCGCGTCGCCCGGGTCGTCCTGGGGGTAGACGGCGTCGCTCGGCAGCACCGCCTCGTCGCCGCGGACCCAGGCCACCACGGCCGTCCGGAAGCTGATCTCCTCGCCGGCGTTGGTGGCGGAGATGGTGGTGGCGCGCAGCTGCCCGCTGGTGGTCCGGGTGGGCGCGCCGGTGATGGTGATGACCGGGGCGCCGTTGTAGGTGCCGAGGGTGTCCGCGGTGACGCCCGGCCGGGTGAGCGTGAACGGCAGCGGCGCGAACGCGGCCACGCCGAAGAGCGCGAGCACCAGTCCGCCGCACAGGGCGAGGGCGCGGGTCCGGGGGGCCGTCAGGGCCGTGGGCAGCTTTGCGTCAGACACACCCGCATCGAACCACACCGGCGGCCGGCCCCGCGGCCGTCCGGGCCGCCGGACACGGCTACCGGAGGACGGCCCCGGGTCAGCGCAGCGCGTCGGCCACTTCGGTGGCGGCCTCGACGACGCGCGGTCCGACCCGCTCGGGCACGAGCCCGTTGAGCATCACGACGCCGACGCTGCCCTCGATCCCGCTGAGTCCGAGCAGTGCGGCCGCGGCGCCGCTGGCGCCGGACTGCTCCTCCGCCCGGGTGATCACGAAGCCCTGCTCGGGGCGGCGCTGGTTCGGGAAGCCGCGGGCCTCCAGGATGGCGCGGCCGGCCGCGCTCTCGTCGAGCGGGTGGCGCAGGCCCGTGCGGTACGCGACGTGGAAGTCCGTCCAGCTGGGTTCGACGACGGCGACGGCCAGGGCCTCGTTGCCGTCGACGAGGGTGAGGTGGGCGGTGGCGCCGAGGTCCTCGGCGAGGCTGCGGAGGGCGGGCAGGGCGGCCTCGCGCAGCAGGGGGTGGACGCGGTGCGCGAGGCGCAGGACGCCGAGGCCGACGCGGGCACGGCCGCCGATGTCGCGGCGTACGAGGCCGTGCTGCTCCAGGGTCGCCAGCAGGCGGTAGACCACGGTGCGGTTCACGGCGAGCCGGGCGGCGAGCTCGGTGACGGTGAGACCACGTTCGGAGTCGGCGAGGAGTTTCAGGACCCGGACACCACGGTCCAGGGTCTGGGATGTTTCGGCAGTCACGACGCGCAAATCCTTTCCGCGGCGTCGCCGGCGCCGACGGAAGGCGGGCCGGGACGGGGGTGTCACGCGCAGGTGGGGTTGTCCGCGCCGGAGGAGGTCTCGGCGTCATCGACGAGGGCACAACTCCGCGGTGCCCGTCTCGGCTGTGGGTGGTCGTTCGAGAGAGCGTGGGGGAAAGGTAGTGAACGCGGCCGGGGCTGCGGAAGTAGTTGTCCAAAATTCGGTCAACATCAGCAAAAACTCGTGGGCCAAACCATGACATTGCGCCCGAATCACAAGGCCGCGCCGCTCGCATGTTCGATATCTGACCGGAGTTCGGACACCGGCCGGGCCGCGGCCGTGTCGGCCGGGCGGTCCGCGGGCCCGCCCGCAGGGGCGCACACCCACCCTCTCGGGGGCGCACGTCCGCCCGTTCACACCACCTGCGTCCACCCGGATCGCCGACGGGGCGGGCTAGCAGGCAGGCGGTGGCTGCGACAGGCGGCGGACGTCCAGCGGCGGACGTCCGGCGGCGGGCCGGTCAGAAGAGGTTGCGGCCGATCGTCCACAGGACGGCCGCCACGAGGAGCGCCGGGACGGCGCCGGGCCTGGGCCTGGGCCTCCAGCGGCGGCCGGACAGCCCGTGCCGCAGGGCCACGAGGTACCAGGCGGCGACGAGCGGCAGCACGAGGAGCAGGGCGGCGTTGTCGTGCCAGGCCGCGGCGAGGTCGCCGTGCAGCAGGTCGTACGTCATGCGGGTGCCGCCGCAGCCGGGGCACTGCAGGCCGGTGAGCCGGTGCACGGGGCAGAACGGCAGGAACTGCCCGGGCAGGTGGGGGTCGCGGGTGCGGAGGTACGCGGCGCCCGCGAGTCCGGCGGCGAGCAGGCCGAGCGGGCCCGCCGCGGGGTGGCGGAGCGCCGCCGCGGCACGCCCCGCACCCCCGGTCCGGGTGCTGCTCCCGGGCCGGGGGTGCGGGTGTCGTCGCGCTGCCGGACGCATGGTCAGGAGCGGAGCTTCCGGCCCTGGGCGTCGGTGCGGGTGTCGCTGACGAGGAAGATGATGCCGTCGATCAGCGCCCAGACGCCGAGGCCGCCGCAGGTGAGGAGCTGGGCGATGCCGAGGCCGACGTGACCGGTGTAGAAGCGGCCGACGCCGAAGCCGCCGAGGAAGATCTGCAGGAGGCCGGCGACGACCTTGGACTTGTCGGACAGCTGGGTGTTGTCGGCGTTGTACGCCACGGGGGGCTCCTCTGGAGGTGCATGGCCGACTCGCCGTACGGGACGGCGAAGTCTCGGCATGTGGGACGGGTGGACGGATGTGCAGCTCCGTACGGAGCGCAGCGCCACCGAACACGCGGAAGATTAACGGATCATCCGACCCCATGTCTCCACAGTTTCTTTGCCAAGACGTGAAACTTCGCCCAGAGACCCTTCGACCAAGGACCGTTCGTCCACCACCCGACCGAAGACGGCGTCAGGCCTTCGCCCACTCCCGGATGCAGGCGATCCGCGCGTTCAGCTGGTTCGCCGTGGCCTGCGCCGTGAGCGGTCCGCCGCACTGGCGGCGCAGCTCGTTGTGGATCGTCCCGTGGGGCTGGCTGGTGCGGTGGTGCCAGGCGGCCACCAGCGCGTTCAGCTCCTTGCGCAGCTCGCGCAGCTCCTGATGGGTCACCACCGGGCGCTGCTCGGCGGGGAGTTCGATCAGGTCGGCCTCCTCGGCCGGCTTGGCCTTGGAGCGCTGGATCTGCCGGTGCTGGCGCTTCTGCAGCAGCATCTGCACCTGGTCGGGCTCCAGGAGGCCCGGGATGCCGAGGTACTCCTCCTCCTCCTCGCTGCCCGGGTGCGCCTGCATGCCGAACTCCATGGCGTTGTACAGCACCCGGTCGAAGACCGCGTCGCTGCCCAGCGCCTCGTAGGAGAACTCCTCGGTGCCGGTGTCCGCCCCGTCGTTGGCCTTCTCGGCCTCGGCGAGCAGCCGGTCCTCCTCGTCGAAGAGGCCCTCGCTCTCCTTCTTCGGCCGGTCGAGCACGTGGTCGCGCTGCAGCTCCATCTCGTTGGCGAAGCCGAGCAGCATCGGGATGGTCGGCAGGAAGACGGACGCAGTCTCGCCGCGCTTGCGGGCACGGACGAAGCGGCCGACGGCCTGCGCGAAGAAGAGCGGGGTGGAGATCGAGGTCGCGTAGACGCCGACGCACAGCCGGGGCACGTCGACGCCCTCCGACACCATGCGCACCGCGACCATCCAGCGGGATTCCCCGGCCGCGAAGTCGGAGATCCGCTGCGAGGCCTCGCTCTCGTCGGAGAGCACCAGGGCGACCTTCTCGCCGGTGATCTCGCGCAGCAGCTTGGCGTAGGCCCGGGCGACGTTCTGGTCGGTGGCGATGACCAGGCCGCCGGCGTCCGGGATCGCCTTGCGGACCTCGGTGAGGCGCCGGTCGGCGGCCTGCAGCACGCTCGGGATCCACTCGCCCTGCGGGGAGAGGGCGGTGCGCCACGCCTGCGCGATGAGGTCCTTGGTCATCGGCTCGCCGAGGCGGGCCTCCAGCTCGTCGCCGGCCTTGGTGCGCCACCGCATGCTGCCGCTGTACGAGAGGAAGATCACAGGGCGCACGACGTGGTCGGCGAGCGCGTGGCCGTACCCGTACGTGTAGTCCGCGACGGACTTGCGGAGCCCGTCGGTGTCGGCCTCGTAGCCGACGAACGGGATCGGGTTGGTGTCCGAGCGGAAGGGCGTTCCGGTCAGGGCGAGCCGCCGGGTGGCCGGTTCGAACGCCTCGAAGCACGCCTCGCCCCAGGACTTCGAGTCACCGGCGTGGTGGATCTCGTCCATGATGACGAGGGTCTTGCGGGCCTCGGTGCGGTTGCGGTGCAGCATCGGGTTGACCCCGACGCCCGCGTACGTGACGACGATGCCGTGGTAGTCCTTCGACAGCGGCCCCGAGGAGTACGCCGGGTCGAGCCGGATGCCTATCCGCGCGGCCGCCTCCGCCCACTGCTTCTTCAGGTGCTCGGTCGGCGCGACGACCGTGATCTGCTGCACCAGGTGGTTGTGCAGGAGGTACGACGCCAGGGTGAGGGCGAAGGTCGTCTTGCCGGCGCCCGGCGTCGCGACCGCGAGGAAGTCCCGCGGCTGCTTCTCGATGTACGCGTCCAGCGCGCCCTGCTGCCAGGCGCGCAGCTTCCCGGCCGTTCCCCAGGGGGCGCGGCCGGGGAAGGCCGGCGACAGGTGGTGTGAGGCGTTGCTCGTGCCGGAGGCTCGGACGGGCGCGGCGGACGCGGCGTCGGAGAACAGCGGCGACATCGGGGAAGCGGCGGCGGTACTCACGGGCTCCGGAGGGGATCGTCGCAGGCCAGGGCGGTTTTCTCGGCCCCAGCCCGCGGTCGGGCGGCGGTCGGACAACCAGCCCAGCCTACCGGGCGCCGTCGCGGCACCGGGTCAGACTCGACCGTCGTGCAGGGCCCGCAGGCGCTCCGCGATCACGCCGACCTCGGCGAGTTCGCCCGCCGCCACGGCCACCACCAGCGCGTATGCGGCGTCCTGGTCGACGTCCGCCATGTCGGCGCCGTTGAGGTCGAGAAAAACCACCGTACCCATCCAGGCGGTCCGCTTGTTGCCGTCCACCAGCGGGTGGTTCGCGGCGAGCGAGTGGAGCAGCGCCGCGGCCTTCGGGAAGAGCCCGTCGTACGCCTGCACGCCGAACATCCCGGCGCTCGGCCGGTGGGCGGCCGATTCGAGCAGTCCGGGCTCGCGCAGCTCGGCCGGGCGGCCCCGGCAGCCGAGCACGGCGAGTTCCAGCAGCTCGGGAACGTCGAGGTACCTCACTCCCCCAGCCTCCTCAGCAGCTCGGCGTGCCGGTCCGCGTACTTCGCCCCGAGGCGGCGGACCTCCTCCGCGACACCCCCGGCCCGCGCCGCGCCGTCCGGCCGGCGTCCGCCCGCCGGCCCCTCCCGCCGAAGCCCCTGCCCCGGCCCCGACCCTTGCTCCTGCCCCGGCTCCTGCTCCTGCTCCTGCTCCTGCTCCTGCTCGGTCATGCGCAGACCGTACGGGCCGGGCGGAGCCCCGCGGTACCGGATTTCGACGGTCGCCGTGAGACAGGTCACAGCGGCGCCCGGGTAAGGACGGCGTGTCGCCCGGCTCCCCTCCCCCGAGACATCCACCCCAGCCGTCACAGAATCCACACACGTCACACGTTCCGTCCGCGAACTTCGGGGCAGGACGACACCGGGAGGAACCGACATGTCCGCAGCGCCCCTCACCGTCGAGCAGGCCGTCCAGGCCCGGCTCTTCGTCACCACCCACCGCACGGCCGCCCTGAGCGTCACGCTGCGCTACCGCACGGACGACCCGCTCGCCGTCCGCATGCTCTTCCCCGCCGAGTTCTCGCTCGACGGCGAGGCCCTGCCGGAGGCCCCGCCCGAGGTCGAGTGGGTGTTCGCCCGCCGGCTGCTGGCGGCCGGCCTCGACCTCCCCAGCGGCCTCGGCGACGTGCACGTCCGCCCGCTGATCGGCGGGCGCACCATGGTCGAACTGCGGGCCGCCGAGGGGGTCGCGCTCGTCCAGTTCGACGCCGCCGACCTGCGGCGCTTCCTCCTGCGGAGCTTCGTGGCGGTGCCCGAGGAGCAGGAGTTCCTCCTCCTGGACGCCGACCGGGCGCTCGCCGAACTCCTCGGCTGACGGCCCCCGCCCCCTCCCGGCGGCTACTCCGACAGCTTCCGCATCAGCCGCACGCCCTGCGCCGGCGTCATGTGCGGCAGGTAGGCCTTGCCGATGGCGCGGGTGATCGCGGGCAGCGCGGCCGGGTCGGGATAGACCATGTACATCGGCCGGTACTCGGGCTGGAACTTCGCCTTGAAGGCGAGCAGCGAACGGAAGCCGTACACCGGCTCCAGGACGCCGCCCATCCAGTCGAGCATCCGCTGCAGCGGGGTCACCGGCCCGTCGCCCTCGGCCCGGGCCAGCGGCGCGCCGGAGAGGCTGAGGAAGCGCGCCCCCTCCTCCTTGAAGCCCAGGGCCGCCGAGGCGATGAGGAACTCCATGACGCCGCGGAAGCCCTCGGCCCGGCGGCGCATGAAGTCGAGCGTCCATCCGACGGGGGCGCCGTCCTCGTAGACCGGCATCCAGCTGGTCAGGCCGTGCACGGTGCGGTCGGCGTCGACCGCGACGAGCAGCCGTACCGCCGGGTCGTCGAGCTCGGCGAGACCGCCGAGGGTGAAGCCCATCTCGGGCAGGCCCTTGTCGGAGACCCACTCCTCGGAGATGGAGCGGATCTGGTCGCGGACGGCGATCGGCGCCTCGCGGTAGGTCCACCACTCGGCGGTGATGCCCTGCTTCCCCGCCTTGTTGAGGGAGGTGCGGACGTCCTGCCACTTCTTGCCCGTGAAGGCGAGGTCGGGCAGGGGCACGACGGTGTCCTCGGCGACCTGCAGGGTGCGCCAGCCGAGGGCCTCGGCCTCCTCCTGCACCTGCGCGGTGACGCTGTAGAAGCAGGGGGTCCAGCCGCGGGTGTCGCAGTGCCGGGCGAAGCCGGCGACCGCCCGCCGCCTGGCCCCGGGCTCGCCGAAGGGGTCGCCGGTGGTGAGCGCGACGGTGGCGACGACGCGGTACGGCACGGCCGCCCGGCCCTCCTCGTCGAACCAGTAGTGGTTGCCGTCCCAGGTCGACAGGAACGACAGCGTCGACCCGCCCGTGCCGGTGAGCAGCGCCCGGGCGCGGGCGGTGTCCTCGGCGTCGGTGTGCACGGCGGGCCTCCGGAAGGCCACCAGCAGGGCGACGAGGGTCACCGCCCAGAACAGCACGCCGACGGTGATCTCCAGGGCCTGCGCACCGCCGCCCGCGGCGATCGGCCGGTCCGGCAGCAGTGCGTCGTAGGAGGGCGGCAGGAACTCGGCCGGGAGGCCCGCGGCCAGGCCGGCGGCGCCGGCGTGCGGCCGGTACTGCCGGGTGAGCAGGAGCCCGATCCCGACGTACGCGGCGCAGCACAGCACGAACGTGCCGCCGACGAGGACGGCGAGCCGGCGCTCCACCCGCTCGGGCAGCCGCTGGTCGAAGCTGCGCCGGGTCAGCACCAGGAGGACGAGCATCGCGACCGGCAGCAGCAGGGACTCGCCGATCAGCTCGGCGAGCAGGCCGGTGCCGCCGCCGCCCGTGAGGTCGTCGTCGTGGATCGCCAGGAGCCACCAGAGCACGGCGACCCAGGCGAGCTCGGTCGCCACGGTGATCCACCAGGCGAGCCGCAGGCCGCGGCGCAGTCCTTCGGCGAGCACCAGCAGCAGGACGGGCGCCAGGGCGGCCATGAGCCGGCCGGGTGAGTCGAAGAAGCGGACGGCCGAGCGGGCCCGTGCGCAGGCCTGCGCGGACTCCTGGCAGGCGGCGGCCACCTGCCCGCCGGAGGGGACGTGCGAGAAGTACAGGTCGCCGAGGGTGTTGAACGGGCCGATCGCGTCCTGGTACAGCGAGGCGACGAGCGGGCCGATCGCCGCCGCGGCGAGCGTGAGGGCGACGAGCACCCGGGTCTCGGTGTGCGAGGCGCGGTGCGGGCGCCGGCCGCCGCGGCGGTGCACCAGGGCGCCGCCCGCGAGGCCGGCGAGCACGGCGGCGACCCGCTGCACGCCCTGCAGGTGGCCGACGTAGAGCATCATCACGAGCGGGACGAGCACGACGAGCAGCCGCAGCCGGCGGCGCCACAGCACGGTGAGCCGGTAGCTGAGCACGGCGGCGACGGCGAAGAGGCCGATGGTGGGGCCCACGGCGATCTGGTCCTGGATGGCCTGCATCCAGCCGATGTCCGCGGCGACGCCGAGCCGGACGACGGCCGTGCCCAGCAGGGTGCCCGCGACCTGCCCGGCCACCAGCAGCGCCGCGGTGCGCACGGTGCCGAACCGCACCTCGGCGAGCGGCCCGAGCACGGCCAGCAGCAGGGTGGTCACCACGTACGCGCCGATGCCCGAGCACCAGAGCAGCGAGCTGACCGGGGTCCACCAGTGGCCGGCCTCCAGGCTGGGGAGGCCGACGCCGACGTCCGGCAGCAGCCGGTCGGACGGGCCGGTGCCGAGGCTGCCGGTGGCGGCGCCGACGACCCACAGGGCGACGATCAGCGTGAGGGTGACCGGGGCCCGGCGCAGCTGCGCGGCGAGCCGGGCGAGGACGCGCAGGGCGGGGCTGCCGGTCTCGGGTCCGGGGCGGACCGGGGCGGGGGCGACGGGCTCGGCGCGGGTCATCGGATCGTTCTCCGCGGCCCGGCCGGCCGGGTGGGCGGCCCGCCACGGCGGTGGGCGGCGGGGCGGGGGCACGTCCGGCGGCGGGTGCCGCCCGGGGGCGTCCGGTGCACCGGGCTCCTCTCGTACGGTCGCCGGGTCAGGCCGCGCGGACCAGGTGGGCGTAGACGACGACGTTGGCGTCGTAGCCGGTCCGCCGGCTGAAGTCGCCGCCGCAGGTGATCAGGCGGACCTGGGCGGTGCCGGCGGCGCCGTAGACCTGCCGGTCGGGGAAGTCGTCCTTGGGATGGACGACCACCGCGTCGACGGCGAACCAGGCGGTCGACCGGTCGTCGCGGACGACCGCCACCTGGTCGCCGCGGTGCAGGGCGCCGAGGCGGTAGAAGACGGCGGGTCCGCGGTCGTTGTCGACGTGGCCGGCGAGGACGGCGGTGCCGCGCTCGCCGGGCGCGGTGCCGGCCCGGTACCAGCCCGCCAGGTTGGCGTCGCCGGGCGGCGGCGGTTCGAGCCGCCCGTCGGCGTCCAGGGCCAGGCCGGTGACCGGTGCGTCGACGGAGAGCGCCGGGATGCGGATGCGGACGGGTGCGGCGCGGGGCATCGGCGGGGCGGCGACCAGGGGCGCGCCCAGTGCGTCGAAGCCCTGCTCGGCGGTGGGCAGCGGGGGCAGGATGCGGCCGCCGCCGTGCAGCATCCAGGCGCCGAGCACCAGGGCGGCGCCGGCCGCCAGCGTGCCGGGCCAGGGGTTCTTGGGTGTCCTGCCCACCGTGCTCCCGTCCGTGCGTCGCCGGTGCCGGTCCGGGGGCTCCGGGCCCGGGCCCGCCCGTGATGGTCCGTCGGCCGCGCGTCCCCGGCCCGGCCGGGACGGCGGCTCACGGCTGCTGCTCCGCGGGCGCTGCGGGCGAGCCGTCCGCGGGAGGCGCGGCCCGGTCTGCGGCCGCGCCCGGGGTCGGGTCGGCGGCCGTACGCTGCCGCCGGACGGCGGGCAGCCGCGGCCGGGTGACGAAGCCCTCGGCGACGGCGTTGGCGAGCCCGATCGCGAACAGCTCGACGGGCTTCTCGTACAGCACGTACCGCGGCTGCCAGGCGGGCCGGTACTTCGCGTTGGCCCGGTAGAGCGACTCCAGCTGCCACCAGCGGGAGAGGAAGCGCAGGGTGCCGCGCCACAGCCGCAGCACGGGGCCGGCGCCGAGCCGGGCGCCCTCCTCGAAGACGGCCCGGAACATCGCGAAGTTCAGCGAGACCCGGTCGACCCGGATCTCGCCGGCCGCGGCGCGCAGCAGCAGTTCGGTGACCATGAACTCGACGAGCCCGTTGTCGGACTCCCGGTCGCGCCGCATCAGGTCGAGGGAGAGGCCGTCGGCGCCCCACGGGACGAAGCTCAGCAGCGCGCACGTGCGGTCGTTCTCGTCGCGGCACTCGATCATCAGGCAGTCGCCGTCCTCGGGGTCGCCGAGCCGGCCGAGCGCCATGGAGAAGCCGCGTTCGGTGCGGCCGTGGCGCCAGGCGTCGGCGAGCCGCACGAGGCCGGCCAGCTCGTCCGCCGGGATCTCGTGGTGCCGGCGGACGACCGCACGGTAGCCCGCCTTGCGGACCCTGCCGTGCGCCTGCCGTACGGGGCGCATCGGTCGGCCCTCCAGGCCGAAGCCCGCCGTCGTCACGACCGCCTCGTCACCGAGCTCCATGGCCCGCAGCCCGGCGATGCGGGTGTAGGCGAGGGCGGCCTGCTCGCCGGCGCCGGTGACGGCGGGGATCCAGCCGCGGGCGCGGAGCTCGCGGTGCCACACCTCGATGGCCTGCGGCCACGCCTCCGGGTCGCCGAGCGGGTCGCCCGAGGCGAGCGCAACACCGTTGACGACGCGGTGCAGCACCGCGGCCTTGCCGGACGGCGACCAGCAGACCGCCTTGTCGCGGCGGAGCGCGAAGTAGCCGAGGGAGTCGCGCTCGCCGTGCCGGGCGAGCAGGGCGCGCAGCCGCCGCTCGTCCTCGGGGCCCTGGGCCTGCTCGCCGCGGGGGGCGCGGAAGAGCAGCCGCATCGCGGCCAGCAGCAGGGCGGCGCCGACGAGGTTGATGCCCAGGTCGACCCAGCCGGGCACGTCGACGTCGGAGACCTGGACGACGCCGGAGAGCGTGACCAGCCGCAGCAGCACGTACAGCATGGCGTCGCCCCAGTCGGGCGGCGTCTGCGCGTAGGTGGCGCGGACGACCGCGGCGCCGACGACGGTGAGCAGCGCTCCCCCGACCAGCAGGACGGCGGCGGCCAGCGCCGGGTTGCCGCGCCCGCCGCGGGCGGTGAACACCGGCCGGCCGGCCAGCAGGGCGGCCAGCACGGCGACGGTGACCACCGCCGACACCCAGTTGAACGGGTGTGCGCGGTACTCGGGGAAGGCCAGCGCGTACCCGAAGACCGCGGTGTAGAGGGCGACCAGGACGGTGGTGACCACCCAGGCGGCCCGCTTGCGGCGGCGCAGCATCACCGCGAGGAGCCCGGCGAACAGCGCCCCGGTGAACCCGGCGGCGATCAGGACGGGCGTGAAGTAGTCGCCGCGGTCGGCCCGCTGGACCTGCGCGCGGAACGGCTCGACCAGGCCGGCCAGCAGGTTGAGGAGGGCGGCCGCGCGGGTGTACCACTCGGCTCCGGTCGCGCAGCGGCGGCGCCAGGCGGGTACGGGCGGGGCGGGACGGGACGGCGCCGACGTTGGTGCCGGTGCGGGCGTCGGCGCGGGCGTCGGCGCGGGCGTCGGCGCGGCTGCTGCTGCGGGCTCGCGAACCGGTGCGGACGGCGCGGCGGAGACGGCGGCGGAGGTCGGGGCAGGGGCAGGGGCGGGCGGGGGTGCTGGCGCAGGTGGGGGCGCCGGGGCCTCGACGTCCCGGTCCGCGTCGGGGGCGCCGGCCAGCACGTTGTAGAAGGAGGTCTTGGTGGCGACCATGCGCCGGTGCACGCGGGCCTCGCGGCGTTCGGCCCGGGCCATCCGGCGCGGTCGCGAGGCGTAGCGCCAGCGGGCCCACGGGCTGTCCGGCCGGGCCAGCCGGATCGCGCCGACGAAGGCCAGCGGCCAGAGCATCACGCCGATCAGGCCGGTCCAGAGCTTGCCCTTGAAGAGGCTGACGGCGACGAACAGGAGCAGGATCGCGGCCCCGACGAGCTGTCCGGCCGTCAGGTGGGACTTGAAGCCGCCGAGCGGCAGTTCGCCCACGATCAGAAGCCCGATGACGGCCACCGTCAGGATCACGGCGTCGACGGACTTGCGGCCCTCCTTGCTCCAGTAGACGTCCTCCAGGTGCAGCACCAGGGCGAACTCGTCGAGGACGAGGCCCGCACCGATGCCGAAGCCCGCGGCGAGGACGTTCCAGAGCGGCCCGCCGTCGCCGCGGACCGTGAAGGCGCCGATGCCGCAGACGAGCAGCAGCGCCTGGCCGAACACCACGTGATGGATGTGCAGGCCGCCGGGGGTGACGTTGCCCGGCCACCAGCTGGTGCCGCGGCGGATCATCCGGACGCTGAACCGGATGAACAGGAACGACCCGACGAGCCCGAGCAGGAGGAGCAGGAGCGGCTCGCGCCCGGTGTCGACGATCCGTTCCCGGTACGCGTCGAGCAGCGACTGCCACATGGCGTACGAGACCTCCGGTCGTCCGGTCGGCGGGTGCGATCCCTTCATCTGACGACGGCTCAGCCGGTGCGCGCCACCCGATGACCTGCCCGATGCTCCGAACGGGCGAGCGTCAACACGGCGCCCGGCGGTTCACCCTTCGATCCCAGGTACGAGCCTGCCGGCATGCCATGCTGTGGGCCGCACCCACCCGGACCTTCGATCCGACTGTCGGACTGTCAGCTCGTCCGGCCCCGCTGCGGACAGACTCGACCCGAACGGAGACGACCATGGACGCTCTCTCCCGCAGGACACTGCTGGCCGGTGGCGCCGCCACGGCGGCGGCCCTCGCCGCCGGCTGCGCGGGCACGCTCTCGCCGAACGGCGAGGAGGCGGCACCCGTCCAGGACTCGGGAGGGACGGCCGACGGCACGCCCAAGCCGCCTGCCTCGCTGATCGGCGACGGCTCGACCTCCGACACCGGCCCCCAGCCGCAGCAGCCCGAAGCCGTACCCCTGGAGCTCGGCCAGCGGCCCCCGCAGTTTGTCGTCTTCTCCTGGGACGGCGCCGGCGAGCTCGACAACCAGCTGTTCCAGCGCTTCCGGCAGCTCGCCCAGGACCACGACGCCCGGATGACCTTCTTCCTCTCCGGCCTGTACACCCTGCCGGAGGGGAAGAAGGACCTGTACCGGCCGCCGCAGCACCCCGTCGGCGCCTCCGACATCGGCTACCTCAGCGACGAACACGTCCACGCGACCATCCGTCAGGTCGGCGAGGCGTGGCTGGAGGGCCACGAGATCGGCACCCACTTCAACGGGCACTTCTGCGGGCCCACCGGCGGTGGCCGCTGGTCGCCCGAGGAGTGGGACAGCGAGATCGAGCAGGCCATGGACTTCGTCATGAACTGGCGGACGAACACCGGCTTCACCGACCTGCCCGCCCTGCCGTTCGACTACCGCAAGGAGCTGATCGGCGGCCGCACGCCCTGCCTCGAAGGCCAGCGCGGACTGCTCCCGACCGCCGCCAAGCGCGGCTGGAAGTACGACAGCAGCGGCCCCGGCGGGCTCCAGGTGTGGCCGCAGAAGTTCCAGGGCGGCGCCCTGTGGGACCTCCCGCTGCAGTCGATCCCGTTCCCCGGGCACAGCTTCCAGGTGCTGTCGATGGACTACAACATCATGTACAACCAGTCCGGCAGCAGCACCAAGGGCGACAGCTCCCTCTACGGCGCCTGGCAGACCCAGGCCCGCGACTCCTACCTGGCGGGCTTCGAGCGCGCGTACAGCACCAACCGCGCGCCGATGATCATCGGCAACCACTTCGAGCAGTGGAACGGCGGCATCTACATGAACGCCGTCGAGGAGACCCTCAAGGCCGTCGCCGGCAAGCCGGAGGTCCGGCTGGTGTCGTTCCGGCAGCTCGTCGAGTGGCTGGAGGTGCAGGACCCGGCGGTGCTGCGCAAGCTCCAGGCCCTCGCCCCCGGCGAGTCCCCCGCCGGCGGCTGGCCGTCCTACCTCGGCGGGCCGGCCGCGACCGGCTCCTGACCCGCGACCGCACCCGCACCCGGCGCCGCACCGGCCGGGCGGGCGGGCCGGGCGGGCCGGGCGGTGCGGCGCCGGGGCGCGGCGGTCAGCCGTCCGCCCCGGCGGCCGCCGTCCGACCGGACACCACCGCACCGAGCAGCGCCACCCCCGCCATCACCAGGAAGATCACCGCGAACGCACCCGCCGGGGCCGGGGCGTCCTGGGCGGCGGCCGCCGAGCCGCCTCCCAGACCGGAGAAGAGCACCCCGGCCAGGCCGATCAGCAGCACGTTGCCCAGCGCGTCGCTCAGCTGGAGCGCGGCCGAGTTGGCCCCGGTGTCCTCCGCCGCCGACAGCTTCATCATCAGCACGCTGATGCTCGCCACCGCCAGGCCCATGCCGACACCGCCGACCGCCCACGCCACGGCCGCCACCCAGGCCGGCACGGACGGGACGAGCACCAGCGCCGCACCCGCGATCGCGACCGCCGTCAGCACGAACCCGAGCCGGATCATCGCCTCCCGGTGCCGCTCCGCCCCCGGACGGCCCTGCAGCCACGAGCCGAACGCCCAGGACAGCCCTCCACTGGTCAGCGTCAGACCCGCCAGCGTCGGCGAGAGGTCCCGCTGCGTCACCATCATCAGCGGCACGAACGCCTCCGCCGCGAAGAACGCACCCGCGGCGACCCCGCGCAGCAGGATCACCGTCGGCAGGCCGCGCGCCGCCCGCAGCGTCCCCGCGGGCAGCAGCCGCACCACCGCCGGCAGCAGCAGGGCCGCACCCACGACCGCCGGCACCAGGCCCGGCAGGTCCAGCCGCTGCCCCGCGTACTGCAGCAGCCCCGCACCCGCCGCCGCCAGCGCCGCGCACCACGTGCGGCCGCGGTCGAACGCCGCCGCGTGCAGCGGTGGCTGCGCCCGCTCGGAACGGCGCAGCGCCGGCCACATCACCGCCACCGGCAGCAGGACGAGCACCGGGACCGCGAGGAACACCCACCGCCAGCCCAGGTGCTGCGTCACGGCACCCGACACCAGCGGGCCGACGATCGACGGCAGCACCCACGCCGCCGAGAACGCCGCGAACACCGACGGCCGCAGCCGCTCCGGGAAGGCCCGGCCCACGACGACGTAGAGGGCCACGATGACCAGTCCGCCGCCCAGGCCCTGGATCGCCCGGCCCGCCACGAACGGCCACATGCCCGCAGCCGTGCCCGCCACCACGAGCCCGGCCCCGAACACCGCTATCCCGGTGAACAGCGGTTCCAGCGGGCCCCGCCGGTCGCACCACTGGCCGGACACCACGAGCGCGAACAGCGTCGTCGTGAAGTACCCGGAGAACGCGAAGGCGTAGAGCCCGAGGCCGTCCAGGCTGCGGGCCGCGACCGGCATCGCGGTGTTCACCGCGGTCGCCTCGAAGGCCAGCAGCAGCACCACCGAGACGATGCCCAGCGTCAACGCCCGGTACGGGCCGCTCAGCACCCCGCCACCGGTGTCGGGCAGGGGTGCGGCACGGTCGACGGGCGTCGGTGAGGTGGTGGTCATGGCAGACATCGTAAGGCGCTCAGAGCCGCCACACTCCTGACCGAAGGTCGGTGATCACCTCGGTCCGAGGACGTAGGACCGGGCGCCGACACCTCCGGTCAGTGCAGCACCTTCAGGCCGAGCACCCCGCACACGATCAGCAGCAGACACGTCAGCCGGGCCGCCGTCGCGGCATCGCCCAGCGCGGCCATCCCGTAGAGCGCCGTGCCCACCGCGCCGATCCCCACCCACACCGCGTACCCGGTGCCGAGCGGGATGCTGCGCAGCGCGTACGCCAGACCGGCCATCGACGCCGCCAGCGCCACCCCGAACACCACCGTCGGCACCAGCCGCGAGAACCCCTTGGTCGCCTCCAGGGCCACCACCCAGACGGTCTCCAGCACACCCGCGACGATCAGCACCAGCCAGGCCACGACGACACCTCCGCAGTAAGAGGACGGCAGCTCTGCTCGCTGCCGTCACAGGTACCGCGTCGTCTTGTCGTGCCGGGTACGACGCACCTCGTCCGGGGCGGACAACGCCGCCTCTCCCATCGAACGTAACACACCACGACACACGGAATTCATACTCGGATATTGACGGCACCCGCCCCGCACCCCATAAGATGAATTCAACAGCACGGCAGGCCGGAAAAACCACGGCCCGCCACCACGACAGCGACGACAGGAGTCGGCCATGAGCAGGAAGACGGTGGCAGCCGCAACGCCCCGCACCTGTGCCGCCTGTCACCCCGGCTGTCGCTGTACGCGCTGCGCCTGATCCGCGCACCTCCTCCACGCTCGACCGACGGGCCCTGACGGGCCCTGTCACCTCACGGCCGTGTGCCCGAGTGGTTTAGGGAGCCGCCTGCAAAGCGGCGCACGTGGGTTCGATTCCCGCCATGGCCTCCACCTCCGAATCACCGGACGGCGAATTCCGCCGCCCGGTGATTCGGCATTTCCATTTCCCCCAGAAATTCCGGAGAAAAGGAGGCCGGAAAGCATCGCCGGGAGCGTTCGAAGGCTTTACGGGCGCGGGGCGGAGCCGGACGGCACGGGCCGGGAACGGCCGCGGGGCGCCCCGTCCGTCGGGAGCGCCCCACACCGTGCACCGGATCCGGATCCGGACTCGGCTACTCGATCACCGGCGGGTTGGCCGATCCGCCGCGCCAGGTCTCCTCGTCCTCCACCAGGTAGTCCGGACGGCTCCCGTTCTTTTCCTTGTCCTTCTTCCTGCCCGCCGCCGACGGCCCCCCGTGCGGGCCACCCGCACCCGCGGCGCCGTTTTGCCCCGCCCGGCCCTTGCCGATACCGGAACCGCCCTCGGTGAACGCCCGGTCCCCGGCACCGCCCTTGGCACCGCCGACCGCCCCGCCACCGCGGCGCACCAGGCCGCCGCCGCCCTTGCCCGCACCGGACTTGCCGCCACCGGAACCACCGGCACCCGCCATGCCACCCATACCGGGAACACCCGCACGGCTCTGCCCCGCTGCGCCACCGGCCGCGCCCGCAGCAGTGGCGCCGCCGGGCCGGCCGGCCGAACCGCCCTTGCTGCCGGCGCCACCCGTGGCCCCCGGCCGCGCAGCGCCTCCCCCCGCACCACCACGCCCGGGCGGAAACCCGCCCACCGGCAGACCCCCGGGCGGCAGACCCGCCCCACCACCGATGCCACCGCCGCCGATGCCACCGCCACCACCTGCGCCACCACCGATGCCGCCGCCCGGGCCCGGCAGCACGCCGGTCCCACCGGGCGCCGGCAGGGTGCCGACCGGCGGCAGACTGTCGATGCCGGTACTCGGCGGCCGGACGGGCCCCGTCGGAAGATCAGGATTCGGCGTGGTCGGATACCCGGGCTGCGGCGCCGGGGTCGGCATCGTCGGACCCGACGGGTCGCTGTGCTTCGACCCCTGCGAATCCCCCGACCCGGACCCGCCCGACGACCGGTCGTCCGGCACGCCGTTCGGGTACTTCGGCGCCACGGGAGGCCGCGGGACGGTGGACGGCGGGACAGGGTTCTCGGGCTCGGGCGGGTATGCGGTAGCAGGCTCGTGATGGTCATCCTTCATCGGCGACTTCAGATAGCCCGCCGCCTGCGTGTACTGCGGCCCGAGGTGCTCCATGACCCCGATGGCGTACTGGTGGGCGATCTCCGTCGCGGACAACTCGCTGTAGTTCTTGTTGACCGCGCTGATCCGGTCCATGCCGCCGGCCACGTCCGCCTTGAACTGCGCGTCCGAGCGGTCGAAGGCGTCGCCGACCAGCTTGAGCCCGCTGTCGAAGGTGCTGGGCACCTTGATCTGGGCCATGGTCGCCTTGGTCTGCTGGAGCGCCTCGCCGGCGAACTTCATCGCGGAGGAGGTGTTCTGCGCGTGGGCGGCCGTGTTGCTCATGCTGGTCCCGAGCACACCGGCCCGCTTGGTGAACCCGTCGGCCGCGTCACCCTCCCAGTTGGCGGTGGCGTGCTGGACGGCGAGCCGAAGGTCACGGACCGCCTGCTCCAGCTCCTTCTGGACGTTCGCCCAGTGCTCGCCGACCTCCTGGAGGCGCTCGGGCCTGGAGTGCTCGACCATGCGCTTCAGCGGGATCAGGTCGTGCTGATCGAAAGCCGTCATCTCACGCTCCCCCGGATCCGATGGTCCTCGCCGAAGCGACGAAATCGTCCTCGCGGGCCTGATAGGCGGCGGTGACCGCGTGGGTCTTGTCGCCGAAGTCGTTGATCAGCGAATCCAGTTCCTGGATGTGCTGGCTCAGGAACTGCTGCATCTGCGCGTGCGCACCGAAGAGCTTCTTCGCCTCGTCGAAGTTCGCCCCGAAGTCGTCGCTCACGAGCACGGTGTTGTACTTCGCCGTGCTCCCGCACTCGCCGAGCCCCTGCTGGAGCGTCCGAAGGCGCTTGACGACAGCTTCCAGCTCACCGGTGTTGACGCGATATCCGTCGGCCATCCCACTCCTCCCCCTGGAGTCCTGCTCCCCCGTCCGCCGCTCATCGCGGGCCTACGGGGCACGTCACGCCCCTGACAGGACATCCGATCCTATCGCTTCTAGACCGTGTACTGACACATCGTCACTGCGGCCTTCCGCCACCCTGGTACGGGTTCTGGTTCTGGTAGGGCTGCTGCGGCGGGTACCCGGGAGGGGGCTGGTTGCCGTAGGGCTGCTGCTGCGCCGGGGGCCAGTTGGTCGAGGCCCCGTACGGTGCGGCTCCGTACGGGCCGGGCCCCGGCGGGGGCACCGGCCCGGTCGCCGGTCGGCGGCGGCTGCGGACCGCCACGGCGATCACCACGACGAGCAGCAGCACCAGAACGGCCGCACCACCGAGGATGTACAGCCCCTTGGACTTTGCGGGCTTGATCGCCGACGCAGGCTCCGCCGAATGTGATCCCGATGATCCCGAATCGGATGCCGCCTCCGGCTTGGCCAGCGGCCCCTGCTCGGTCCCGGCCGGAATGTCCAGGGTGAGCGCCTGGTACGGGCGGATCACGCCGTAACCGAAATGCGGATCGGGCAGGCTCGAAGCCGTATCGGACGGCGGGACCGCCACCGACTTGATCAAGCGGTTGGCGACCTGTCCAGCCGTCAACTGCGGGTACCTGGATCGAACAAGGGCGGCGGCAGCGGACACATAAGCAGCAGCGTCCGAGGTGCCGCTCGCCTTGCAGTACTGACTCGAACCACACCGTCCGGCGCTGACAATGTCGACCCCCGGTGCGGAGATACGGATCTCGGGACCGAAGTTGGAGTCCGACCAGATCCCGAGGTTCTTGCCGGAGGCGGCTACGGCCAGCACTCCGGGCTGATTCGCAGGATCGTCAACAGGCCCACCGTCGTTGCCGGCGGCGGCGACGACGAGGACATCGTGCTGGTAGGCGTAGGCGATTGCATCCGGCATGTCCGGGTTTGCGATGGAGGAGCCCTGAGAGATGTTGATGACCTTGGCACCGTGGTCGACTGCCCAACGGACACCTTGGGGAATTGCATCCGCCCCCTGGGCATCGCCCTTGTAGATCGGGAGAATCTTCGCCCCGGGCGCCAGCCCGACTACCCCTGCGCCGTTTCCGTGCCCATGTCCCGCGATGTGCCCTGCCATGCCGGTGCCATGGGAGTCCGTCGGCTTCGTGTTGAGGCTCTTGCCGCTCTCGTCGTATCCGGGCAGGACCTGTCCGGTGAGGTCGGGGTGGGTGGCGTCGACGCCGCTGTCGATGACGGCGACGATGACGCCGTCGCCCTTGCTGACGGACCAGACCTTGTCGAGGTCGAAGTAGGTGTTGGCCCACTGGCCGTCCCGCACCTGGTCGGCGGAGGCGGTCGGGGCGCCTGCGATCAGCAGTGCACCTGTCAGTGTCGTGGCGCCAAGCGCGCGGACGGCCCTGGTCAGCGTCATCACTACCCCGTCAGTTGTCTTCTGCTGCCCGTACGTTGTGCCCAACGGCCCCGCGTCGCCCAGGGCTGTTCGATCGTATCGCCTGTGCGGCGTGTACGGACTCAGGCTCAGCCGCCCGCCGGGGGGCGGCGGGCGGCGGGTGACGTACGGGGGCGGACGCCACCCCGGGCGGCGGAGGAGCAAGGAATGTGACGGTGCGTCAGCCCGCCACGATGGCGTCCTCGGGCAGGATGGGGAGCCGGCCGACGGGCATGCCGGTGGCGGCGCGGACGGCGGCGGCGACCGCGGCGGGTGCGACGACGGAGGGGACGGCGCTGACCGCCTTGGCGCCGAAGGTGGCGACGACGTCACGCTCCTCGACGAGGGCGGCGATCCGGATGTCGGGGGTGTCGAGGGCGGTGGGGAGCCGGTAGCCGCTGAGGGAGGCGTTGGCGAGCCGGCCGCCCTCGGTGCGGAGGTTCTCCAGCAGGGCGAGGCCGACGCCGTGGGCGACGGCGCTCTCGATGCGGTCCTCGATCTGGCGGGGGTTGAGTGCCCGGCCGACGTCCTGGGCGACGGTGACGTCGACGACGCGGACGGCGCCGAGTTCGATGTCGACGTCGACGACGGCCCGCATCGCGCAGAAGGCGATGGAGACGAACGCGTCGCCGTGACCGTTCTCGTCGAGGGGTTCGGTGGGGTGCGGCCGGCACTGGGCGGTCGCCCAGAGCTCCTTGCCCTCCAGGGCCTCGCTGACGGGCATGCCGAGCACGCCGTCGTACGAGGTGATCTTGCCGTCGGCGATCGAGAGCAGCTCGACGGACATGCCGAAGTTGGCGGCGATGGGCTGCAGGAGCTGGTGGCGGACCATCAGCGCGGCCTTCTCGACGGCGCCGCCGGAGACCCACGTGTGGCGGCCCCGGGCGGACGGTCCGGCGGGCGACTGGTCGCTGTCGACGGGGGCGATGTAGACCTCGGAGACGCCGAGGGTGCTCTGCACGATCTGGCGGGCGAGGGTGGCGAAGCCCTGCCCGGAGTCGACGGCGGAGCAGATGACGGTGGCGTGGTCGCCGCTGACCCGGACGGTCGCGGTGGACACCTCGTCCTGGCCCTCGGCGCCGAGCATGTGGACCATGCCGACCGCGTAGCCGATGCCGCGGCGGACGGCGGCGGGGTCGCCCGCGCCGCCGGGTCCGCCGGGGAGCAGCCACTCGGCTTCGGGGTCGTCCACCGGCAGTGCGGGGAGGGGGAGTTCGGTGACGGCGTCGAGCAGTGCGGCGACCGGCGCGGGGCAGGTGACGGCCTGGCCGGTGGGCAGCGGGTCGCCGGTGGCGAGGGCGTTGCGGCGGCGGATCTCCAGGGGGTCGACGCCGACGCGCAGGGCGAGCTGGTCGAGCTGCGACTCGTAGGCGAAGCAGGTCTGGAGGGCGCCCTCGCCGCGCATCCGGCCGGCCGGCGGGTTGTTGGTGCGGACGGCCCAGGCGTCGACGAACACGTTGGGGCAGGTGTAGGGGCCGACGGAGAAGGCGGTGGCGGCGGCGAGCACCTCGGAGGACACGTCGGCGTAGGCGCCGCCGTCGAGGAGGATCTGCGCCTCGACCTTGACCAGCTTGCCCTCGGCGTCGGCGTGGTGCCGGTAGCGCAGCAGGGCGGGGTGCCGGGAGGTGTGGGTGTGGAAGGACTCCTCGCGGGTGAGGGTCATCTTCACGGGGCGGCCGGTGCGCAGCGCGAGCAGGGCGAGCACGACCTGGAAGGAGAGTGCCTCGCGGTCGGTGGAGGCGCCGGGCACGCCGGTGACGACGGTGCGCACGCGGTCGGGGTCGAGGCCGAGGCAGGCGGCGGTGCGGTCGCGGTCGCCGTGCGGGTCGGTGGTGGAGAGGTGGAGTTCGACGCCGCCGTCGGGGCGGGGCACGGCGAGGCCGGCCTCGGCGCCGATGTGGGCGGGGTCCTGGCGGCCGACCTGGTAGAGGCCTTCGACGATGATCTCGCCGGTGGCGTCGGGGTCGCCGGTGCGCAGCGGGAGGTGGCGGAAGAGGTTGCCGTCGGGGTGCAGCGGCGCGGCGTTGAAGGCGGCCTCGGGGTCGGTGACGGCTTCGAGGAGCTCGTACTCGACGACGACGAGGGCGGCGGCGACGCGGGCGGTGTCGGGGTTCTCCGCGGCGACGGCGGCGACGGGCTCGCCGTGGTGGCGGACGACCTCGGAGGCGAGCACCGGTCGGTCGCCGGGGGCCGGGCAGGAGGCGAGGTCGGCCGCGGTGACGACGGCGTGGACTCCGGGCAGGGCGAGCGCGGCGCTGGTGTCGACGGAGACGATCCGGGCGTGGGCGTGCGGGGAGCGGAGCACGGCGCCCCACAGGAGGCCCTCGGCCCAGAGGTCGGCGGCGTAGGGGTAGATGCCCAGGGCCTTGGGGAGCGCGTCGGTGCGGAGGGGGGAGCTGCCGAGACCGAACGGTTCGGGCGCCGGTGCTTCCTGCTCGGTGGGCGCGGTCATGCGTTCTCGTCCTCGGGGAGCCTGATGCCGTGGGCGGGGGTGGTGCCGTCGTAGACCGTGCCGTCGTAGCCGGACGGGTCTCCGTAGGCGGACGGGTCGTCGTAGGCCTGCGTGCCGGGGTGGCCGGGGTGACCGGGCACGCCCTGGTAGCCGTAGGCGGGCGAGCCGTACACCGGCGTGCCGAAGGCGGGCGTGCCGTCGTCGGCCTGGCCGGGCCCGTACGCGGGGCCGTTCTCGTAGACCGCGCCGCCGTCGTAGCCCGCGCCGCCGTCGTGGACCGGCGTGCCGTCGTACCCGGCGGCGCCGGGGGGCACGGGGGTGCCGTGGGCGGGGGTGGTGCCGTAGGGCGTTCCCTCGTAGGGGGTGCCGTGGGCGGGGGTCGGGATGTACGGGGTGCCGTGGGCGGGCGTGGTGTCGTACGCCGGGCCGTCGTGGGCGGTGCCGTGGGCCGGGGTGCTCTCGTAGAGGCCGGTGTCGTACGGGGTGGGCTCGTAGCCGCGGGCGGGGGCCGGCACGTGGCCGAGGTAGCCCTCGGCGGGCTGCGGCGGCTGGTAGTAGCCGGTCTCGTAGACGCCGGACTGCGGGGCGGTGCCGGGGGCCGGGTGGCCCGCGGTCCGCGGCTCGGCGGCGGGCGCCTGCCGGGCGGCGGCGTACTGGTCGGCCTCGACCCACAGTTCGGAGTCGGCGTAGAGCGGCAGCTCGCCGGCGAGCGGGAGGTCGGTGGCGGACTGCCGGCCGGCGGCGCGGGGCTGCCCGGGTGCGGGGTCGCCGGCCGGGGTGCCGTCCTCGGCGGGTGCGTCGTCCCCGGCGGCGGGCGCGGCCTGGGTGGCCTGCGCGGCGGCTGCCTGGGCGGCGGCGGCGTCGAGTTCGGCCTCCAGCTCGGCCTCGCGGGCCTGGGCGACGCTCTGCACGGCGGCGAGGACGCCGCGGTAGCCGGTGCAGCGGCAGAGGTTGCCGCAGAGCGCCTGGCGGGCCTCGACCTCGGTGGGCCGGTGGTTGCGCTGCAGGAGGTCGTGGACGGCCATGGCGAGGCCGGGCGTGCAGTAGCCGCACTGGACGGCGCCGGAGTCGGCGAGGGCCTGCTGGACGTCGCTGGCGGTGCCGGCGCCGGAGAGGCCTTCGACGGTGGAGATCTCGCTGTCGGCGGCGAGTGCCGCGGGCACCAGGCAGCCGGCGACGAGCTGGCCGTCGACCTGGACGGTGCAGGCTCCGCACTCGCCCTGCTCGCAGCCGTCCTTGGCGCCGGCGAGGCCGAGGCGTTCGCGGAGCACGTAGAGGAGGCTCTCGCCGATCCAGGCGTCGTTGACGGGCCGTTCCGCGCCGTTGACGCGCAGCGTGTACGAGGCGCAGGGCCGCACGTCGCCGCCGAGGCCGTTGAGTTCGTCCGTCACGTCAGCGCCCTTCCCAGTGCCCGGCGGGCCAGCACCGCCACGGTACGCCGCTGCCGCACGAGGACGGCGGCCGACCCCTCGCCGGCGGATTCCAGGGCGGCGTCGGGGATGCAGGCGGCGGCGGTGTACTCGCCGAAGGCGGCGAGCGCGGCGGGGTCGATGGCCTGCGCGCCCTCCTCGCCCCGGGCGTCCCAGTCGATGCAGCCGGCGACCCAGGCCTCGGCCTCCAGCGGGCGCAGCGGCACGGGGGCGACGGCGCCGACGGCGCAGCGGACGGCGCGGCGGGCGGGGTCGAGGACGACGGCGACGGAGGCGGTGGCGCGGGCGGGGCCGCTGCGGCCGCCGGTCTTGAGGAAGACCTGCGGGGCGTGCAGCAGGGGCACCCGCACCCAGGTGAGGAGTTCGCCGGGGCGCAGCGGGTCGAGGCCGGTGAGCAGGTGACTGACGGGCACGTCGCGGCTGGCTCCGGCGCGGGTGAGCGTGGCGGAGGCGTCGAGGGCGGCGAGCACGGGGAGGGTGTCGCCGGCGGGGGCGGCGGTGGCGATGTTGCCGCCGAGGGTGCCGACGTTGCGGATCTGCGGGGGTCCGGCGGTGCGGGCGGCGTCCGCGAGGGCGGGGATGAGCGCGGCGAAGTCGGGGCGGTCCATCCGGGCGTGGGTGAGTCCGGCGCCGAGGACGGCGGTGCCGCCGTCCTCGTAGCGCCACCCACGGAGTTCGCTGATCCGGCCGAGGCCGATGAGGGCGGCGGGCCGGAGCCGGCCGGCGTTGACCGACTCCATGAGGTCGGTCGCGCCCGCGACCGGGACGGCGCCCGGGGTCGCGGCCAGCGCTTCGACGGCCTCGTCGACCGAGGCCGGCAGCATGATCGTCCGGTTCACCTGGATTCCACCGTGCTCCACTTGCTCATCAACTGCCCTGCCCCTCCCCACCGGCAGTGCGGCCTGGCCGTAGGGTACGGGCGACAGGGCCGGGTTGGGCAACTCTGGCACACAATCCCCGGTGATCACTTGCCGGGTGGTGGGCCTACGAGGGCAATGCTGGACAAATCACGCCACAGATCGGTCGTAAGCGGAACCCCTGAGGCCGGATGTTCATCCGAACTTGACCTGACGGGTGCCGGCCGGGGCGCCGCTCCCCCGGCGGACGACCCGGCCGGGGCGCGGCGTTGACGGGACCGGCCCGGCGTCCGGTTCCCGGCCGTGGACGGGTGCCGGACGGAGCGGGAGCGGGAGCGGGGCCGGGCCCGGCGCCGGGCCGTGAGCGGCCCGGGGACGCCTCAGGGGCCGTCCGACGGCCGTCCCGCCACCCCGGGCCACCGCTGCCACGGGTGCGGGCCGCCCGGCGGCCGGTACTCGACGCCCAGGGCGTCCAGCCGCGCGCGGTGGACGGCCATCCGCCGCTCGAAGTCCGGCCAGTCGCGGGCCGCCGGGTCGCGCGGCAGGTCGGACCACGCGACCTCGGCGAACGCGGCGAGCCGGGGGAAGGCCCGGTAGTCGATGTCCCGGGCGCTCGCCATGAACTCCGTCCACAGGTTGGCCTGGGTGCCGATGACGTGCGCGGCCGCGGCCGGGTCGAGCTCCGGCGGCACGGGCTCGAAGCGGTAGACGTCCTCCGTGGTGCGCACGTAGCCGACCGGGATCGGCTCGTCGTCGCCGGGCGCCTGCCGGTGGTCGAGGTAGACGTGCTGCTCCGGGCACATCACGACGTCGTGGCCGGCCCGGGCGGCGGCGATGCCGCCCTCGTAGCCACGCCAGGAGGAGACGGCCGCGCCGGGGGCGAGTCCGCCCTCCAGGATCTCGTCCCAGCCGATCAGGCGGCGCCCGCGGTCGGCCAGCCAGCGGTCGAAGTGCCGGATGATCCAGCTCTGCAGCTCGTCCTCGCCGGAGAGGCCGAGCTCGGCGATCCGGGCCTGCGCGGCCGGGCTGGCCTTCCACTGCTCCTTGGGGCACTCGTCGCCGCCGAGGTGCACGAACTCGGACGGGAAGACGTCGAGCACCTCCTCCAGCACCTCCTCGAAGAAGCGCAGGGTGGCGTCGGAGGCGTTCAGCACGTGGGGGCTGACGCCCCAGTCGGTCCAGACGCCGAGGGCCGCGGTGTCGACGACGTCGGTGTTGCCGAGTTCGGGGTAGGCGGCGATGGCGGCCTGGTTGTGGCCGGGCAGGTCGATCTCCGGCACGACGGTGATCTGCCGGGCGGCGGCGTACGCGACGATCTCGCGCAGGTCGTCCCGGGTGTAGAAGCCGCCGTGCGGGCGGTCGTCGCGGCGGTCGCCGCTGCGGAAGCCGACCATGGAGCGCTCGCGCCAGGCGCCGACCGCGGTGAGCCGCGGGTGGCGCGCGATCTCGACGCGCCAGCCCTGGTCGTCGGTGAGGTGCAGGTGCAGCACGTTGAGCTTGTGCGCGGCCATGAGGTCGAGGAAGCGCAGCACGTCAGCCTTGGGCAGGAAGTGCCGGGCGACGTCGAGGAGCACGCCGCGCCAGCCGAAGCGCGGCGCGTCGTCGATCGTCACGGCGGGCAGCGCCCACGTGGCGCCGGGCAGCGGGGCCCGCCGGTACGCCTGCGGGCCGAGCAGCTGGCGCAGGGTCTGCGCGGCGTGGAGGAGGCCGGGCAGCCCGCCGCCGCGCAGGAGGACGCCGTGCGCGTCGACGGTCAGCCGGTACGCCTCGGGACCGGAGGCGGCCCGCAGGTCGTCGTCGAGTTCGAGCGAGACGGCGGGGGCCTCCGGGCGGCCGTCGTCCGGGGCGCAGGCGTCGAACGGGAAGCCGGTGGCGGCGGAGAGTTCGGCGCGCAGCAGGCGGGCGACGCCCTCGGTTCCCTCGGCGGCCGCGATCCGGGTGCCGGGGCCCAGCAGGAAGCTCCGCGGGCCGGTGTCGCGGGCGAGGAGCTCGACGCTCCGGGGGGCGGGGATGAGGTCCATGCGGTCATCCTGCCCCGACATCCGGCAGTGGTCCAGACCACTGCCGGATCGCGTCGGAGATCCGCGGGGCTACTTCTTGTCGTCGCCGCCGCCGTCGCCGCCCTGGCCGAGGCCCTCGAAGATCTCCTTGCACATCGGGCAGACCGGGTACTTCTTCGGGTCGCGGCCCGGCACCCAGACCTTGCCGCAGAGGGCCACCACGGGAGAGCCCGAGAGGGCGCTCTCCATGATCTTGTCCTTCTGGACGTAGTGCGCGAAGCGCTCGTGGTCGCCGTCCCCGTGGGACACCTGGGGAACGGGCTCGACCAGGGTGCCGGTGCCGAGTCCGCGCTCGGGCTCAAGAGTGCTCATGGGTGACAAGTCTATGGGCGCCGCTCGGAAGCGGGCCAGTAGCGCACGGACGCCCGGCTCAGTTGAGGGTCGGATCGTCCGGATACGTGGCCAGCATCGCCAGCGGACCGCGCTGCCTGCGCAGCACCGAACGCCAGAGCCGTTCCGGCTCGGGGCTGCTCACGTCACCGGGCTCGCAGTCGACGAGGTACCAGGCGCCCTCGGCGATCTCCGACTCCAGCTGGCCCGGCGACCAGCCCGAGTACCCGGCGAAGACCCGCAGCGCGCCGAGCTCGCCGACCAGCACCTCGGGCGGCGCCTCCAGGTCGACGAGGCCGATCGCGCCGTGCACCCGGCGCCAGCCCACCGGGTCGTCGCCGTGGCCGGGCTCGCCCGGCACGACGGCGATGGCGAGCGCCGAGTCGAGCGCGACGGGGCCGCCCTGGAAGACCACGGACGGCTGCCCGGTGAGGCCGGCCCAGCCGTCCAGCACCGCCGCCACCTCCACCGGGGTCGGCCGGTTGAGCACCACGCCGAGCGCCCCCTGCTCGTCGTGGTCGAGCAGCAGCACCACCGCCCGCGCGAAGTTCGGGTCCGTGAGGACGGGCGTCGCGACGAGCAGTCGGCCGGTGTGGGAGAGGGCCGTGGTCATGCTCACATGATCCCGCAGGAAGGCCCGGCAGGGGCGCCCAACACGAAACCTCCCCGACCCGTTCCCGGGCGTCCGGGGCACAGCCCCGCAGGTGGCCGCGGGGATGGCCGGCACCACCCGGCCGGCCGTACCGGAGGGCGCCCGGGGAGCCCGTGCGGCCCCCGCGGAGCATGATCACCAAAGGGGCACACGGGAACCAATCGCCCACCCTCTACCATCTATGAATGGTGGAAGGGCCTTTCGCTGGTGGTGGAAGATCCTTCCACTCGCGTTTCCCTTGCCCCGCAGCCGAAAAATCCCCCTGCGCACCCCGGATTGCGAGAACGATGACCGACGACGTCCTGCTGGTCCACGGCGGTAACCCCCTCGAAGGCGAGATCCAGATCCGCGGCGCCAAGAACCTGGTGCCCAAGGCCATGGTCGCCGCCCTGCTCGGCCAGGGGCCCAGCCGCCTGCGCAACGTCCCGGACATCCGCGACGTCAAGGTCGTCCGCGGCCTCCTGCAGCTGCACGGCGTGACGGTGCGCACCGGCGACGAGGACGGCGAGCTGATCCTCGACCCCTCGCACGTCGAGAGCGCCAACGTCGCCGACATCGACGCGCACGCCGGCTCCTCCCGCATCCCGATCCTGTTCTGCGGCCCGCTGCTGCACCGGCTCGGCCACGCGTTCATCCCCGGCCTCGGCGGCTGCGACATCGGCGGCCGGCCGGTCGACTTCCACTTCGAGGTGCTGCGCCAGTTCGGCGCGACCATCGAGAAGCACCCGCAGGGCACCTACCTGGTGGCCCCGCAGCGGCTGCACGGCACGAAGATCGAGCTGCCGTACCCCTCGGTCGGCGCGACCGAGCAGGTGCTGCTGACGGCCGTCCTGGCCGAGGGCGTCACCGAGCTGCGCAACGCGGCCGTGGAGCCGGAGATCGTCGACCTCATCTGCGTGCTGCAGAAGATGGGCGCGATCATCTCGATGGGCACCGACCGCACGATCCTCATCACCGGCGTGGACGAGCTGGGCGGCTACAACCACCGCGCGCTGCCGGACCGCCTGGAGGCGGCCTCGTGGGCGTGCGCGGCGCTGGCCACGAAGGGCGACATCTACATCCGCGGCGCCCGCCAGCTGGAGATGATGACCTTCCTCAACACCTTCCGGAAGGTCGGCGGCGCGTTCGAGGTCGACGACGAGGGCATCCGCTTCTGGCACCCGGGCGGCGAGCTCCGCGCGATCGCCCTGGAGACGGACGTGCACCCCGGCTTCCAGACCGACTGGCAGCAGCCGCTGGTCGTCGCGCTGACCCAGGCCACCGGCCTGTCGATCGTCCACGAGACGGTCTACGAGTCGCGGCTCGGCTTCACCGGCGCGCTCAACCAGATGGGTGCGCACATCCAGCTGTACCGCGAGTGCCTCGGCGGTACGCCGTGCCGGTTCGGTGCGCGCAACTTCCAGCACTCCGCGGTGGTCTCCGGCCCGTCCAAGCTGATCGGCTCCGAGCTGGTCATCCCGGACCTGCGCGGCGGCTTCTCCTACCTCATCGCCGCGCTGGCGGCCGAGGGCACCTCCAAGGTCCACGGCATCGACCTGATCAACCGCGGCTACGAGAACTTCATGTCCAAGCTGCGCGACCTCGGCGCCCACGTCGAGCTGCCCAGCGAGGCCGTGGTCGCCGTCTGACGGCGCCCGCGAAGGCCGATGGCCGGTCTCCCCGAGGGGAGACCGGCCATCGGTCTGTTCAGGCTGTTACAAGCCTCAGGCGCCCTTGGCGGCTTCCTTGAGCTTGGAACCGGCGCTGACCTTGGCGCTGTAGCCGGCCGGGATCTGGATCGGGTCACCGGTCTGCGGGTTGCGCGCGGTGCGAGCCGCACGGTGGGTGCGCTCGAAGGTCAGGAAGCCGGGGATGGTGACCTTCTCGTCACCCTTGGCGACGACCTCGCCGACGACCTCGGCGAAGGCGGCCAGAACGGCGTCGGCGTCCTTGCGGGTCACCTCGGCGCGCTCGGCCAGCGCGGCCACCAGCTCACTGCGGTTCATGTGTACTCCTGTGGTCTGTTGCTTGCGGTGTGCGGCGCCCCTCGGCGACACCCTCCGGGGAACCGGACGGGTCACTGGTCCGCACACTGGTGCTCGTTCAGGCGAGGGGTGGTCAGAGGCCGGGCTCGGGCCCCGAAGCGCCGCAAACCGCCCGCCCGGGTACGAATCCTGCCCCGACCGGCACTGAGAAAGCCAATCGGGCACCGGATGGACCGACCCGAACCACACCCTCCCGACGGAGGCGTGATGCTCCGTCGGCTCCGGTGCACCGGAGCCGGGCGGCGGTCGGGACGACACGCCGGTCACCCGGGGGGACGTTCCGTACTTGTCGGACACGCCACCCCCGTGCAGGGCTACCGTACGCCCTGGCACCGACAAGCCCAAACACACCCTTCCCCTTGTGTCGCAAGGGGAAGGGGCCGGTCGGACGGCCTGCGGCGCCGTTCGCGGCCGTTCCGGCGCGCGAACGGCGCCCCGGTCAGATGCCGACCGCCGGGAAGGAGGACGTGTCGAGGGTGCCGACGATGCCCGCGGTGGGCCGCGGAGGAGCCTGCTCCTGGCCGCCCCGCGCGGCCACCGCCGCCTCCCGCACGGCCGCGGCCACGGTCTTGGCGACGTCCGGATGGAACACGCTCGGGATGATGTAGTTGGCGTTGAGCTGGTCGTCCGCGACGGTGGTGGCCAGCGCGCGGGCCGCGGCGATCATCATGTCCGTGTCCACCGTCCGGCTCTGCGCGTCGAGCAGGCCGCGGAAGACACCGGGGAAGACCAGCACGTTGTTGATCTGGTTCGGGAAGTCGCTGCGGCCGGTGGCGACCACCGCGGCGGTCTGCCGGGCGACGGCCGGGTCGACCTCCGGGTCCGGGTTGGCCAGCGCGAAGACGATCGCCTCGGGCGCCATGGTCGCCAGGTCGTCGCCGTCCAGCACGTTCGGGGCCGAGACGCCGATGAAGACGTCGGCGCCCGCCACGGCCTCCTTGAGGGTGCCGGTGCGGCCCGAGCGGTTGGTGTGCCGGGCGATCCAGCGCAGGCTGTCGGTGAGGCCCTCCCGGCCCTCGTGGACGACACCGTGCACGTCGGCGACGGTCGCGTGCTCGACGCCCGCGGCCATCAGCAGCTTGAGGATGGCGGTGCCGGCCGCACCCGCGCCGGACATCACGACCCGGATCGCGGACATCTCCTTGCCGACCACCTTGAGCGCGTTGGTGAGCGCCGCCAGCACGACGATCGCGGTGCCGTGCTGGTCGTCGTGGAAGACCGGGATGTCGAGGGCCTCCCGCAGCCGGGCCTCGATCTCGAAGCAGCGCGGCGCGGAGATGTCCTCCAGGTTGATGCCGGCGAAGCCGGGCGCGATGGCCTTCACGATCGCGACGATCTCGTCGGCGTCCTGGGTGTCCAGGCAGAGCGGCCACGCGTCGATGCCCGCGAAGCGCTTGAACAGCGCCGCCTTGCCCTCCATCACCGGCAGCGCGGCCTTCGGGCCGATGTTGCCCAGGCCCAGCACCGCCGAGCCGTCGGTGACCACGGCGACGCTGTTGCGCTTGATGGTGAGCCGGCGGGCGTCCTCGGGGTTCTCGGCGATCGCCATGCAGACGCGGGCCACGCCCGGGGTGTAGATCATCGACAGGTCGTCGCGGTTGCGGATCGGCAGCTTCGACGACATCTCGATCTT
Organism: Kitasatospora sp. NE20-6; assembly: GCF_045862635.1. NCBI lineage: Bacteria > Bacillati > Actinomycetota > Actinomycetes > Kitasatosporales > Streptomycetaceae > Kitasatospora > Kitasatospora sp. NE20-6. The sequence continues at coordinate 48,558 of NZ_BPRL01000013.1, read as the reverse complement.
GCCGCCGAGGTGCATCAGGAACGTGCGGTCGGAGACCTTGCCGATGCTCACCCCGTCGATCGTCCGGAGCTTCTCGACGATCTCCTCGCCGTGGGCCACCGAGGCGGCGGCGACGGTGACGTCGATCCGGAGCGCCTCCAGCCCCGACGCCGTGACGTCGAGGCCCGTGACCGAACCGCCGGACGACTCGACCGCGGTGGTGATCGCACTGACGGCGTTGCCCCGTGCCGGGACCTCCAGCCGCACCGTGATCGAGTTGGAGACACTGGGCACCGTCGCCATCGACGTCCTTCTTCCGTCCGCTACCGAGGGTTTTGGATTTCGATCGTCGCACCTACCGCGGCGTAGCCAGAAATAACGTTCATTGAGTGTGCAGAACCCACAAAGGGGTTCCGGCCGATCGGGCGTCCGGCCGAAAATCTGCCGCCGAACCCTTGGCCCGCGGATCGGATGCGTTACATTGGACGGGACGTCGGCCCGATCCAAGCCCCCGGGCCCAACCTTCGTCGCTTCGAGCGACCACTTGCCGCGAGGCGAGCATGGCGGGTCGGCGTCATCGACACGAGAAGGCCCCCACCTCCGGGTGGGGGCCTTCGTCGTGCACGCCCGCCGTGCACGCCCGGGCCGGGCGCGCACGGCGGCGGTCAGCCGTGCAGCAGGGCGGGCACCCCCTCGGCGTCCGGCAGGTCGTCCGGGCCCGAGAGCACCGTGAGCCGCTGGGTGGCCCGGGTCAGCGCCACGTACAGCACCCGCAGGCCGGCCTCGGACTCGCCGGCGATGCCGGTCGGGTCGGCGACGACCGTGGCGTCGTACTCCAGGCCCTTCGCCTCCAGGCTGCCGAGCGCCACCACCCGGTCGCCCAGCTCCGCCGCCCAGCCGGACGCCTCCGCGCGGCGGTCCATCGGCACGACCACGGCGACCGTGCCGTCCACCTCGCCCAGGAGGCGCTCCAGCTCGGCCCGGGCGGCCTTGCCGAACGCCTCGGGGCCGGGCTCGCGGACGGCCGCGAAGCGCGGCACGACACCCGTCGACCGCACCGCCCTCGGCGACGGGGTGCCGGGCGCGGCCAGCGCCAGCACCTTCGCCGCGACCTCGGCGATCTCCGCCGGGTTGCGGTAGTTCACCGTCAGCGTGTGCCGCCGGCGCGGCTTGCCGGACAGCACCTCGTCCAGGGCGGCCTGCGCCTCCTCCGGGAACGGCCACGACGACTGCGCCGGGTCGCCGACGATCGTCCAGGTCGCCGTCCGGGCACGGCGGCCGATCATCCGCCACTGCATCGGGGTGAGGTCCTGCGCCTCGTCGACGATCACGTGCGCGTACTCGGTGCGCTCGACCGGCACCCGCTCGCGCTGCCGGGCGCTGCGGTCGGCGTACGTGGTCACCTCGTCGAGACCGGAGAGCAGGTCGACCGCGTCGACCTCGCGCACCCGCGGCCGGGCCGGCTCGCCCAGCAGCAGCTGCAGCTCGTCCACCAGCGCGACGTCGTGCGCCGACAGGTCGCCGTCGCCGCGCTCGGTGAGGTGGCGCCAGGAGGCGCCCAGCAGCCGGGCCTCCTCCGGGGTGACCGCCCGGCGGGCGATCCGGTTGGTGTGCCGCGGGTGCCGCAGGGTCGCCAGCACCCGGCGCGGGGTGAGCGGGGGCCACCAGGCGTCCAGGAAGTCGAGGAAGGCGGCCTCGTCGGAGACGTACTCGTCGAAGGCCTCCCGCTCGTCCTGGCGCTGCTCGCGCTCGAAGTGGCTGGTCGGCTTCGGCAGGTGCCGGGTGATGTCCTGCCACAGGGCGTCCAGCAGGAGCCGGCGGGCCCGCGGGCGCAGCAGGTTGAGCGGGGTGCCGCCGGTGCCGACGACGTTCGCGCGCACCCCGCGCAGGCGGCCCGCGTCGAGCCGCAGGGCCTCGCCGCGCGCGAAGACCTTCAGCTCGGCGGGCGCACCGAACTCCAGGGCGGCCCGGGCGGCCCGGCGCAGCAGCTGCACCATCCGCCCCGAACCCTTGATGCGGGCCGTCTCGGGCGTGTCGTAGCGGCCCGCCTCGATGCCGTCGACGAGGCTGCCGACCGCGCGGATGGCGACCTGGCCCTCCTCGCCGAGCGAGGGCAGCACGCCTTCGGTGTACGACACGAGCAGCGCGGTGGGACTGACCACGAGGATGCCGCCCGCGTAGCGGCGGCGGTCCTGGTAGAGCAGGAAGGCCGCCCGGTGCAGGGCGACCGCGGTCTTGCCCGTGCCGGGGCCGCCGGTGACCAGGGTCGCGCCCGCGGCGGCGGCCCGGATGACCTCGTCCTGCTCCTTCTGGATGGAGGAGACGATGTCGCGCATCGTGTGGCTGCGGGCGCGGCCGAGGGAGGCCATGAGCGCGCCGTCGCCGACCACGGCGAGGTCGCGCCCGTCCAGGGTCGGCGCGAGGTCGGGGCGCAGCAGGTCGTCCTCGACGCCGATCACCCGGCGGCCCTTGGAGCGGATCACCCGGCGCCGGACGACCCGGCCGGGCTCCAGCGGCGTGGCGCGGTAGAACGGCGCGGCGGCGGGTGCCCGCCAGTCGATGACGAGCGGGCCGTACTCGGCGTCGAGCACGCCGAGGCGGCCGATGTGGAGGGTCTCGGCGACGGCCGGGTCGTCCGGGTCGAGCGGCGTCTGCGACGGGATGCCGTGCTCCTCCGGCGCATCGGCCTGCTGCAGGTCGATGCGGCCGAAGAGGAAGTCCTCGAACTCGCTGTTGAGCCGGTGCAGGTGGGCGCCGGCCCGGTAGACCTGGGCGTCACGTTCGGCGAGCGCGCCGGGGGTGCCCACCTGCACGCGCTTGGCGGCGTCCTCCAGGATGTACTCGGCTTCGGCGAGCTTCTCCTCCAGACGCCGGTAGACGGTGTCGAGGTGGCGCTGTTCCTCGGCGACCTCGCGGTCGCGGACGGAATCGTTGGTCTCTGGTGTGGTGTGCATGGGCCTCGTCGGTACGGCGCGGGGGAAGCGGCGGACGGAAGATCCTACTCCCTGACCGGGCCCTCCGGCCTCCCCCACCCGCCGTTCGGCCGTGGACCGGCCGAAAACAGGCCCAGGGGCCGGAGTACCGGCTCCGGCCCCTGGGGGTTCTGGTGGGGACGGGTTCCTCCGGCGGGGTGCCGGGCCCGTCCTGCGTGGCGGCTAGCCGTCCTCGCCGTACTTGCCGGCCGGCTCGGCGACCGGGTCGACCGCCAGGCGGTAGCCGCGCTTGACCACGGTGGCGATCAGGCGGGGGGTGCCGAGCGCGGCGCGCAGCCGGGCCATCGCGGTCTCCACCGCGTGCTCGTCGTCGCCGCTGCCGGGCAGGGCCCGCAGGAGTTCGGCGCGGGGCACGACCCAGCCGGGGCGGCGGGCGAGGGTGCGGAGGAGTGCCATGCCGGCGGGCGGTACGGGCCGCAGGTCGCCGTCGACGAGGGCGGCCTGGCCGCGCAGTTCCAGGGTGTGCCCGGCGACGGCGAGGCGGCGGGCGCGCTCGGGGAGCTGCGCGGTGAGGGTCTGCACCATGGCGCCGAGCCGCATGCGCTCGGGCCAGACGGTGGCGATGTCGAGGTCCTCCAGCGGGGCGGCCGTGACCGGTCCCACGCAGACCGGCAGGACGTCCCGGCGCAGGGCGTGCAGCAGGTCGGCGGTCTGGCCGCGCTCGGCGGCCCGGTCGAGGAGGCTGATGGCGGCGGGGGCGGAGGTGAAGGTGACGGCGTCCAGGGAGCCGCTGCAACACGCGTCGAGGAGGCGGTCGACGGGGGCCAGGTCCACCGGCGGGAGCCAGCGGTAGACGGGCACCTCGACGACCTCGGCGCCGGCGGCGCGCAGGGATTCGACGAAGTCGCGCAGCGGGGCGCCGTGCAGCTGGACGGCGATGCGCCGGCCGTCGACGCCCTGCTCCAGGAGGCGCTCCAGCACCTCCACGGAGGACTCGGACTCGGCGGACCACGCCTCCCGGAGGCCGGCGGCACGGATGGCGCCCTTGGCCTTCGGTCCGCGGGAGAGCACGCTGGCCTTGCCGAGGCCGCGGACGAGGTCGTCGAAGAGGCCCCAGCCCTCGGCGGCCTCGATCCAGCCGCGGAAGCCGATGCCGGTGGTCGCGACGGCGATGTCCGGCGGGTCGGCCACGAGGGCGCGGGTGGCGTTGAGGAGTTCGGTGTCGTCGGCGAGCGGCACGATCCGCAGGGCGGGTGCGCGCAGGACGGCTGCCCCGCGGCGCTGGAGGAGGGCGGCCAGCTCGTCGGCGCGGCGGGCTGCGGTGATGCCGATGGTGTAGCCCGCCAGCGGCGGGGCGGCTTCGGGCGACGGCACGAGGGCGGTGGTCGCGCTTGCGGTCGTGTCGGCCATGGGCAGACGTCCTTCGTGGAGCGCCCCGGAGGCTGTCGGCGGGCCCTGGGGGCGGTGCCTCCCGCCTGCACCCGGCAGGGTGTCGGTCGGTCGGCGGACTGGGTGGGTGGGCCGCCATCGTCCCGCGCCGGGGTCACACCACCGGGTCGGTCGGATTTCCGGCTTGTTTCGCAGGTGAGGGCCGGTCCGCCGCGGCGGACCGGCCCTCGTGCGGATCAGACCTCGGCGAGTGCGGGGGAATTCGCCGCGACGGAGGAGGCCGCGGGGCGCCGCAGGTACGCGACCCAGGTGAGGACGAAGCAGATCGCGTAGGCGATCAGGAAGGAGACGAAGGCGGGGGTGCCGCTCTTGGTGGTGAGGAAGGACTGGCGGAAGGCGAGGTTGATGAAGAGGCCGCCGAGGGCGCCGACCGCACCGATCACGCCGATCGCCGCACCGGACATCCGGCGGGACCAGGCGGCCGCCTCCTCCGCGGTGTCGCCGGCGGCGATCCGGTCCTGGGCCTTGGCCTCGAAGATGCCCGGGATCATCTTGTAGGTCGATCCGTTGCCGAGCCCGGCGAAGACGAAGAGGCCGATGAAGCCGACGAGGAAGACCGACAGGGACTTGATCGAGGAGGCGTAGGTCACCAGGCCGGCGGCCGCGGCCATCGCGACGAAGTTCCAGAAGGTGATCCGGGAGCCGCCCCAGCGGTCCGCCAGCCAGCCGCCGAACGGGCGGATGACCGAGCCGAGCAGGGGGCCGATGAAGGTGAGCTGGGCGGCCTCCAGCGGGGTCCGGCCGAACTGGTTCTGCAGGACGAGGCCGAAGGCGAACGAGAAGCCGATGAAGGACCCGAAGCTGCCGATGTAGAGCACCGCCATGATCCAGGTGTGCTTCTCCTTCAGGATCGCGCCGAAGGTGCCGGTGTCGTTGCTCAGCGGGGCCAGGTTGTCCATGAACAGCGCGGAGCAGAGCGCGGCGACCACGATCAGCGGGATGTAGATGCCGAGCACGATCTTCGGCTGGGTCGCGCCGGCCCAGGTGATGACGCCGAGCGCGACGAGCTGGATGACCGGTACGCCGATGTTGCCGCCGCCCGCGTTGAGTCCGAGCGCCCAGCCCTTCTTGCGCAGGGGGAAGAAGGCGTTGATGTTGGTCATGGAGGAGGCGAAGTTGCCGCCGCCGACGCCGGTGAGCGCCGCGACCACCATGAACGTGGTGTACGAGGTGCCCGGGTGCATGACGTACAGCGCCGCGAGGCTCGGTACGAGGAGCAGCACCGCCGACACGATCGTCCAGTTGCGGCCGCCGAAGCGGGCCACCGCGAAGGTGTAGGGAATGCGGACGAAGGAGCCGACGAGGGTCGGCATCGCCACCAGGAAGAACTTGCCGGCCGGGTCGATGCCGTAGTCCTTGCCCATGAACAGGACCATGACCGACCACAGGCTCCAGATGGAGAAGCCGACGTGCTCGGAGAAGACGGAGAAGATCAGGTTGCGGTTGGCCACGCGGCGGCCGGTGCGCTCCCAGAATTCCGTGTCCTCCGGCTGCCATTCCTGGATCCAGCGGCCGCCTGTTCTGCGCTGGGCTGTGTCGCTCATCGGTCTCCCCTTGCGTGCCGGTGCCTGCCCTGCCCGTGCTGTCGTGAACGACGCTAGAAGTCCGGGGTTTCCGCTTCGTTGTGCTCTGTGAAGCCTGCGGAACCGTCCTCTCACCCGCCCGGCGCCGGCCGTGTGAGGCGACGGAAACGCACGAAGGCCGCCCTCCGTGGTGGAGGACGGCCTTCGGTGCACATGGGGTGGTGGAGATGCCGGGAATCGAACCCGGGTCCAGCGGAGTGGATTCAGGACTTCTCCGAGCGCAGTCCGCTGTGCTTTTCTCGGCCCCGGCAGTCACGCGGACAAGCCGCCGACAGGCCCAGCTGCTGTTTGATTTCCCTTCCGCCCCCGCAGCCGGGGCGGACGGTTGAGTTCCCTAGATTATGCCAGGGTCCGGGTCGGGAACTCCCCGGTCTGACACCCTATTCGCTTCGCTGATCAGGCAGCGAGAGCGAACTGCGGGGTATCGCGCTTGGTGTTGGCGATTATTTTTTTGCGGCAGGTGGTTATCGAGATCATTGCCGCGTTCCTCGGCTCGCTTCTCCTGTTTCGACTACCTCTGTCGAAACCGATCATCCCCATGTTGATTTGACAAACAGCTCCGGAGGGCGGGCCCTCCGGCGGTGCAAGAGCCATGGTACGCGCTCGGCCCCGGGAGGGTCCAGCGCATTACCGCACGGCGGCGCGCGGGGGTACCCCCGGCGGTCAGCCGCCGCCGGCCCGCTGCTTGCGGCGCGCCGCGGCGATGGCGCGGTCCGACTCGCGGCGGTCCTGCTGCTCCCGCAGCGTCTGCCGCTTGTCGTACAGCTTCTTGCCGACCGCGAGCGCGAGCTCCAGCTTGACCCGGCCGTCCTTGAAGTAGAGCGAGAGCGGCACGAGCGTGTGGCCGGTCTCCTTCACCTTGGACTCCAGCTTGCGGATCTCCAGCTTGTGCAGCAGGAGCTTGCGCTTGCGCTTGGCCGAGTGGTTGGTCCACGTGCCCTGGGTGTACTCCGGGATGAACACGTTGTCGATCCAGGCCTCGTGGCCCTGGATGTACGCGTACCCGTCGACCAGGTTGGCACGGCCCTCGCGGAGCGACTTCACCTCGGTGCCGGTCAGCACCATGCCGCACTCGTAGGTGTCGACGATCGTGTACTCGTGCCGCGCCTTCTTGTTCTGCGCGATGAGCTTGTTGCCCTTTTCCTTTGCCATAGCGCCGACATTGTCGCATCCCGCCGCGGTGGTCGACAGTCCTTTTGGCGCCGGGGGCTCAGCGGCGCGTCCCGAGGCCGGCCAGGACGCGCAGGGCGAGCCCGTCGGCGGCCCCCGGCGCCGCGGCGACGTCCGGCTGCAGGCCGACGCCGTCCGGGGAGCGGCCCTCGGGCGTGTAGTAGCGGCCGACGGTGAGCTCCACCACACCGCCGTCGGCCAGCCGGCTGGGCTGCTGCACCGTGCCCTTGCCGAACGTCCGCGCGCCCACCAGGACGGCCCGGCAGCGGTCCTGCAGCGCGCCGGCGAGCAGTTCGGCGGCGCTCATCGTGCCGCCGTCCACGAGCACCACCAGCGGCGTCGCGGTGTCCCCGCCCGCCGGGGCGGTCAGCTCGCGGCGCTCGCCGCGCGACTCGTACGCGGCGACCGCGCCGCCGTCGAGGAAGATCGAGGCGGTCCGCACCGCCTCCTCGACCAGGCCGCCGGAGTTGCCGCGCAGGTCGAGGACGACCGCCTGCGCTCCCCGGGCCGCCGACCTGACCTCGTCGGCCACGCCGCTGGTGAAGCCGCGCACGGCGATCCGGACGACACCGGGCGAGGGGCGGTCGACGGAAACCTCCTGGGCGGCGAGCACGGCCCGGCCGAGCACCAGCTCGCGCGGGGCGTCGGCGCCGCGGCGCACGGTGAGCTCGACCGTCCGCGACGCCGAGCGGGAGGCGGTCGGCTCCGCGGCCGCCCGGCCGCGCAGCCGGGCCACCACCTCGGTCACCGGCAGGCCGTCGGCCTGGGTGCCGTCCACGCTCAGCAGGCGGTCGCCGGCGGCGATGCCGGCCCGCGCCGCGGGACCGCCGGGCTGCACGGCGGTGACGGCGGTCGCGCCGTCCAGGGTGCGGTCGACCGTCAGGCCGACGCCGAGGTACCGGCCGCGGAGGAGTTCCGCGTACTCCTGCGGGCTGAGGTAGGCGGCCCACCGGTCGCCGCTGGCGTCGACGAGCGCCTCGGCCTGCTGCGGGCTGAGGTCGGCGCCGGTGACGTCGCGGCCGGCCTTCAGCTGGGCGGCGGCGTCCATGGACGGCGCGGGCGGTACGGCCGGGGGCTCGCCCCAGGCGCCGGTGGCGGCGCCGGTGAACAGCACGGCGCCGAACACCAGGGTGAGCGTGGCCCCCTGGCGTACCCGACGTCGACTTCCCGGCATGCACCGGAGTCTAGGGTGCGGCACCCGGCGCGGGCGACGAAATGCCCGGTCCGGACGCCGCACGGCCCCGGACGGCGGGTGCCGTCCGGGGCCGTGCGGTGTGTCGGGGCGTCAGACCTTCAGGTACTTGCGGAGGGTGAAGAAGGCGGCGACGCCGGCCATCACCATGCCGACCACGACCAGCAGCGGGATGACCGTGAGCACCGAGGAGAGGCCGATGAACTGGATGAACAGCACCCGCTTGGCCAGCCAGTGCTGCACGAAGAAGTGCCCGAGCAGCAGCAGGCCGGAGGCCATCACGGCACCCAGCAGGGCGGACACCGCGGCCTCGGCGATGAACGGCATCTGCACGTAGAAGTTCGAGGCGCCGACGAGGCGCATGATGCCGGTCTCCCGGCGGCGGCTGAACGCGGACACCCGGACGGTGTTCACGATCAGCAGCAGCGCCACGAAGAGCATCAGCACCATGATCACGAACGCCGCGGTCTGCAGGCCGTTCAGCAGGCCGAAGAGGTTCTCCAGGATGCGCCGCTGGTCGTCGACCGACTTCACGCCGGGCTTGCCGGCGAACGCGCTCTGGATGACGTCGTACTTGGTCGGGTCGCTGAGCTTGACCCGCCACGACTGCGGCATCGCCTCCGGACCGACCGCCGCGAGCAGCGGGTTGTCCGGGTTCGACTCCTTCCAGTGCTTGTACGCCTCGGAGGAGGACTCCAGGGTCGCCTGCTGCACCAGCGGCTTCATCTTGTCGAGCTGGGCCTTCACGGCCGTGACCTGGTCGGCGGTGGCCGCCCCGCTCGCACACTGCGCGGACGCGGCGCCGTCGAACTTGGTGCAGAAGGAGATGCTGACCTCGACCTTGTCGTACCAGTACCCCTTCATCGAGTTGACCTGGTCGCGGACCAGGAGGCTGCCACCGGCGAGGGCGAGGGAGAGGGCGACACTGACGATGACCGCGATGGTCATCGTCAGGTTGCGGCGAAGGCCGATGCCGATCTCCGACAGGACGAACTGGGCGCGCATGCTTCTCTCAATCCAGGGTCAATGCAGGCAGGGCGGTCAGGCGTTACGGCGGCGACTAGTTCTGGTAGCCGTACACACCGCGGGCCTGGTCGCGGACCAGCAGGCCCTTGTCGAGCTCGATCACGCGCTTGCGCATCTGGTCGACGATGGCCTGGTCGTGCGTGGCCATCAGCACGGTGGTGCCCGTGCGGTTGATGCGGTCGAGGAGCTTCATGATGCCGACGGAGTTCTGCGGGTCGAGGTTTCCGGTCGGCTCGTCCGCGATCAGCAGCATCGGGCGGTTGACGAAGGCCCGGGCGATCGCCACGCGCTGCTGCTCACCACCGGAGAGCTCGCCGGGCATGCGGTCCTCCTTGCCGCCGAGGCCGACCAGGTCGAGAACCTCGGGCACCACCTTGGCGATGGCGCTCTTCGGCTTGCCGATGACCTCCAGGGCGAACGCCACGTTCTGCGCCACGGTCTTGTTCGGCAGCAGGCGGAAGTCCTGGAAGACGGTGCCCAGCTGGCGCCGCATGTGCGGCACCTTCCAGTTGGAGAGCTTGCCGAGGTCCTTGCCGAGCACGTGCACCGCACCGGTGCTCGGCCGCTCCTCGCGCAGGCACAGCCGGAGGAAGGTGGACTTGCCCGAGCCGGAGGACCCGACGAGGAAGACGAACTCGCCCTTCTCGATCTCCAGCGAGACGTTGTCCAGGGCAGGACGGTTCTGCTTGGGATAGATCTTGGAGACGTTGTCGAATCTGATCACGGCTGCATCACGGAGGCCATCCTAGGTGGGTCCGTCCGCGCCCCAGGCCGGGAGCGGCGGTCGGAACGGCATCCTCCCCCACCGCTCCAGGTCTGGGACCATACGCGAACCACATGCCGACCTGCAGTCCCCGGTCGGGTACGGACCGAGCTTTCGTAGGCGATTGCCCCGTTCTGTCCCGAAAAGGAGAGGCCGCGCGATGCGACCGATCTCACAGTCGGCACCGGGAAGCCCGCCACTGCGGGCGCCGAGCGACCGCGAACCTGGCACAGTGGAGGGACGGACCGGAACCATCGGCTCGTCCGGTGCGTTGGCAGTGACAGCAAGGAGGAGATCGCATGACCTGCGACCATCTGGTGTGCGCCAACTGCAACGGCCGCGTGAGCGAGGGCCGGTGCCCGGTGTGCCGCGCCAACCGGGCCCGGCTGCAGGAGCAGCAGGGGCCGTTCGCCGCGCTGACCCCGACGGCCCTGCTCGCCCTGCTGGTCGGGCTGTTCGCCGTGGTGCTCATCGCCCGGCAGGCGCTGGCCTGAGACGTTCGAAGGGCCCCGGAGCTCGAAGCTCCGGGGCCCTTTCGTCATGCCGTCACCGCGGCGGCCGGCTCACCGTCCCGCGCCGCCCGTGCGGGCGGGGCCGCCTCCGGTGCCGTGCGCGACGGTCACCGGGACCGCCGACCCCCTCGGGGCCGGTTTCAGCTCGCGGCCTCGCGCTGCTTGCGCCAGCGGATGCCGGCCTCGATGAAGCCGTCGATGTCGCCGTCCAGCACGTTCTGCGGGTTGCCCACCTCGTGCTCGGTGCGCAGGTCCTTCACCATCTGGTACGGGTGCAGCACGTAGGAGCGCATCTGGTTGCCCCAGGAGCTGCCGCTGTCCTTGAGCGCGTCCATCGCGGCGCGCTCCTCCTTGCGGCGCAGCTCCAGGAGCTTGGCCTGGAGGACGTTCATCGCCGACGCCTTGTTCTGGATCTGCGAGCGCTCGTTCTGGCAGGACACCACGGTGCCGGTCGGGAGGTGCGTGATGCGCACCGCCGAGTCGGTGGTGTTGACGCCCTGGCCGCCGGGGCCGGAGGCGCGGTACACGTCGATGCGCAGCTCGCCCTCGTCGATGTCGACGTGGTCGGACTGCTCGACGACCGGCAGCACCTCGACGCCCGCGAAGGACGTCTGGCGGCGGCCCTGGTTGTCGAACGGCGAGATCCGCACGAGGCGGTGGGTGCCCTGCTCGACGGAGAGCGTGCCGTAGGCGTACGGGGCCTTCACGGTGAAGGTCGCCGACTTGATGCCGGCCTCCTCGGCGTACGACGTGTCGTAGACCTCGGTCGGGTAGCCGTGGCGCTCGGCCCAGCGCAGGTACATGCGCATCAGCTGCTCGGCGAAGTCGGCGGCGTCGACGCCGCCCGCCTCCGCACGGATGTTGACGAGGGCCTCGCGGGCGTCGTACTCGCCGGACAGGAGGGTGCGGACCTCCAGCTCCTGGACGGCCTTCTTGACCGACCCGAGCTCGCTCTCGGCCTCGGCCCGGGTGTCCGCGTCGGCCTCGGCCTCGGCGAGCTCGAAGAGGATCGCGAGGTCCTCGACGCGGCTGCGGAGGGTCTCGACCCGGCGCAGCTCGCCCTGGAGGAAGGAGAGCCGGCTGGTGACCTTCTGGGCGTTCACGAGGTCGTCCCAGAGGTCGGGGGCCGCTGCCTCCTCCTCGAGGCGCGCGAGGTCGGCCCGGATCTTGTCCAGGTCGAGGACGGCCTCGATCGACCCCATGGTCGTTTCGAGGTTCTTGAGCTCTTCGGAAGGATCGACGGCTGCCACGCCTCCAGCGTAATGGTTCGCGGAGACGGTTCGGCTACACCGGGGGCACCCCGGGGCCCGCGGGGCCCTGCGGGGGCGCCCACCCGGCGGCCGCCGACGCGGCCGCGGACCCGCCGGACCCGCCGGACCCGCCCGACCCGTGCGACTCGGCGGCGAACGCGCTGAACGCGGCGGCCGCGCCGGCGAGCAGGAGCACGGTGGCGATCAGCACCGCCAGCATGCGGCGGCGGCGCACCAGCCGGCGGCGGCGGTGGCTGGTGACCGGGGCGGCCGAGCGCTGGGCCCGGGACTCCGCGGCGTACGAGGCGAGTTCCTGTGCGGAGGGGCGGCGCAGGCTGGTGTGGGTGTCCCGGGTGGAGTCCGGGGTGGGGGCGGGCACGAGCGGGACGGCCGGGCCGCGCCGGCGGCGGTGGGCTCCGGACCCGGCGTCGGCCTCGGCGTACACGGCCTCGGCCGGAGTGGGCAGGTCGTCGGCGGGGCTGCGCTGGGCGGGCACCGTGAGCGGGGGCAGCCCGGCCAGCACGGGCAGCTGCTCGCGGAGCCGGGCGGCGAGCTCGGAGGCGCGCAGCCGGGAGGCGGGGGCCTTGGCCAGGCATTCGGAGATGATCCGCCAGAGGCCGTCGGGCATGCCGGGCACCGGCGGGACGCTCTCGGTGACGTGCCGGCGCAGCACCGCGCCGGTGTGCCCGCCGCCGAAGGGCGTGAACCCGGCGAGGAGCTCGTAGAGCACGGTGGCGAGGGCGTAGATGTCGACGGCCGCGCGGGGCTCCAGGCCCTCGATGATCTCGGGGGCGAGGTAGTCGGGGGTGCCGATGATGCGGGTGGCACGGGTGCGGCGGGGGGCGTCGACGAGGCGGGCGATGCCGAAGTCGGTGAGCTTGGCGCGGGGTGCGCCGCCGACGCCGGGCGGGGCGGCGAGGTCGAGCAGGACGTTCTCGGGCTTCACGTCGCGGTGCACGATGCCGGCGGCGTGCGCGGCCGCGAGGCCGTCGGCGACGTCGGCGATGACGGAGGCGGCGGCCAGCGGGTCGAGGACGCCCTCGCGCTCCAGCCGGGTGCGCAGGTCGGTGCCCTTGACGAGGTCCATGACGAGGGCGAGGTCGCTGCCGTCGACGACCATGTCGTGCACGCCGACGACCCGCGGGTGGTCGAGGCCGGTGAGGGCGGCGCGCTCCTGGACGAAGCGTCCGACCAGCACCTGGTCGGACGCGAGGTCCTCGCGCAGCAACTTGACGGCCACCGGCCCGTCCGGGCCCTCCCCCAGCCACACGGTGCCGGCCGATCCCCGGCCGATCACCTGGTGGACGGTGTAGCGGCTGCCGATCTTGCGTGCCAATGCTGCTCCGTGGGCTCGGTAGGTCGGTGCTCAGCGACCAACCTACGCGCCCGGGTGGCCTCCGGGGGGCGCCGGAGGCCGCTGGGAGAACGTCACATGACGGAAAATTTGTGAACTGTCGACAAAGCGCCAAAATCACGGCCGGCGGACCGGCGGCCGGGTCGCCGGTTCACGGCGCACCGGCTCCGGTCACGGCGTGCCGCCGCCGCCCAGCCCGCTGATCCAGTCGCTCACCTCGGTGAACCAGCCCTTCACGTTCTCCCAGTAGACGGGCAGGTCGGTGAAGTTCCAGAGCGCCACGGCGGCGATCGCCAGGATCAGCAGCACCATCAGGCAGCCCTTGAGGCAGCCGAGGCCGGGGATGTACATCCGGTTCCGGCTGCGGCCGCGCGGCTCCCGGGCCGGCGCCGGCTCGCGGCGCTGCGGCGCGGGCGGCTCGGCCCTGCGCTGCGGGGCCGGCTCCTGGCGCCGCGCCGGGGCGGGCGGCTGGGGCTGCGGCGGCGGGTACGCCTGCGGCGCGGCCGGCTGCCGGCCGTACTGCGGCGGCTGGGGCTGCGGCGGCTGGCGGTAGCCCTGCGGGGGCTGGGGCTGCTGCGGGGGCTGCTGCCGGGCCTGGTACGGCGGCGGGGCCACCGGGGGCCGCTGGGCGTAGCCGCCCTGGCCGCGGCCCTGCTGGGGCTGCGGCGGCGGCTGCTGCCGGTGCGGCGGCTGGGGGTACTGCGGCTGGGGGTACTGCGGCTGCTGGGGCTGCTGGCGTCCCGGACCGGCCTGGTAGGGCTGCGGGGCCACCTGCGGGCGGTCCAGCTCCTCCGGGTCGAAGTAGCCGATCTGCGTCTGCTGGTTGCGGTCGCGGGCCGCCCGCATCTGGGTCTGCCACGGGTGGGGCGCCTCGGGCTCGGCGCCCGGCGCGGCGGGCGGGCCCGGCGGCACCGGAGGCATGACCCGGGTGCGGTCGCCACCGGCCGCGGGCGCCTGCGGCATCATCTGCGTGCGGTCCTCGGAGCCCGCCCCGACACCGGGGACGACCTGGGTCGCGGCGCCGGGGTCGAAACCGGGGTCGAACCCCCGTGCGGGCAGCATCTGCGTCGCGTCCGCGGAGCCGGCCGGTGCGGCGGCAGCGGCAGCGGCAGCAGCGGCGGAGGCGGCGGCCAGGGCCGGGTCGGGCAGCAGCAGGTCGCCGACCGCGAGGGCCTCCTCCACCGCCACCGGAGAGGCGTGCACCCCGACGCCTGCGGCGACGACCCGCAGCGCCCGGGCGAGCGAGGTGGAGGTCGGGCGCTCGGCGGGGTTCTTGCGCAGGCAGCGCTCGATGACCGTCCAGAGCGGCTCCGGCATGGAGCGGGGCCGCTCCGGCTCCTGCGCCAGGTGGGCCTGGAGCACGGCCAGCGGCCCGTCGCCCTGGAACGGGGGACGGCCGGTGACCAGCTCGTACAGCATGATGCCCGCGCCGTAGACGTCGACGGCGGCGGTCTGCGGCCGCCCCTCCGCGGACTCCGGCGCAACGTACGTCGGCGTGCCGACGAACTCGTGCGTGCGCGTGATGCCCGGGGAGTCGGCGAGCCGCGCGATGCCGAAGTCGGTGAGCATCGGGTGCATCTGCTCGACGCCGTCCGCGGTGAGCGTGGTGGCGAGCAGCACGTTCGCGGGCTTGAGGTCCCGGTGCACGACGCCGTCGGCGTGGCTGACGGCCAGCGCGTCGGCGACCTGGGCCATCAGGAGCGACCCGGCGATCGGGCTGAGCGGCCCGTTCGAGCGCAGGTAGCGGTAGAGGTCGGGGCCCTCCACGAGGTCCATGACCAGCGCCAGGAGCTCGCCCTCCACCACGAGGTCGCGGACCCGCACGATGTTGGGGTGGGACAGCCGGAGCAGCACCGAGCGCTCCCGCAGGAAGCGCATCACGACGTCCGGGTCGGTGGCGAGCTCCTCGCGCAGCACCTTGACCGCCACGGCGCGGCCCGGTTCCATCCCGGGCACGACGGCGTCCTCGCGCACGCGGCCGCGGAAGACCGTGCCGGTGGCCCCGCGCCCGAGGGTCTCCTCGATCAGATATTTGCTGCCGACGGGCCGCACCTGTGACTCCTGTGGTCGCTCGCCCCGCTGCCCGGTGGTCGGGCAGGGTGGCCACGTTTTCGGAAACTCTAACGGTGCCCGGCCGCGTTGCCGAGGCGATCACCCGGCGTGCTGGACGGAACTCTCCGGGCCGTTCCACCGGGGAAGACCCCCGTGACGTGCCGTCGGTTCCACCGGCGGGATCATCGCAAGATCGTCAAATCCGGTACCGTGCCCGGACTGTCGCTCCAGGGTGGCAGGATGGCAGGCACCACACGCGTGCAGAAGGGACCTGGGCGAGATGCAGATCCGGCTGACCGTCCTTCGACCGCGCAGCGGCGCGTCCGGTGCCGGGTCGTCCACGGACGTACTGGTCACGGCACCCGCCGGGACGGCGCTCGGCGCGGTCGCCGGGGCGCTCGCGGGCGCCGCAGGCGTGCGCGGGCCGCGATCCGCCGCCCAGGTGCAGCTCTACGCCGGGGCGGAGCTCGTCGACGACCAGGCGCTGCTCGGCCACCCGCCGCTGCTCGACGGCGCCGTCCTCTCCCTCGGCGAACCCGACCCGGACACCGAACCCGCCGACCTCCCCGCCGGCGCCGAGCTGCGCGTCGTCGGCGGCCCCGCCGCCGGCGGCGTGCACCGCCTGCACGGCCGGGAGATCACCGTCGGCCGCTCCAGCGACGCCGACGTGCCCCTCGACGACCCGGACGTCTCCCGCCTCCACCTCTCCCTGCACCTCGCCGACGACGGCGTCACCGTGCGCGACCTCGGCTCCACCAACGGCACCCGGCTGGACACCCGGTACCTGCGCGACGAGAGCGCCGACCTGCCCGACGGCGAACTCGTCCGCCTCGGCGAGTCCACCCTGCAGATCACCCGCCCCCGCACCGGGCCCGCCGCGGGCACCCCCCGCACCGCCGCACCGGACGGCGACGGCCACCTCCAGCTGCCCGACCGCCTCACCGCCCGCACCACGCCCGCCGCCCCGCCCGCACCCGAACCCGCACCGCAGGAACCCGGCAGCCGCACCCGCGGGCTGCTCTCGCTGCGGCGCGCCCGCTCCGCCCCGGCCGAGCCCGCCCCCGAGGCGGCCGCCCGGCACGCGGCCGTCCGCGCCCACCAGGCCGCCGCCCGGCGCGAGCGCTGGCCCGACCCCGCGGCACTCCTGCTGACCGCGCTCGGCCCCGGCCCCCGCCTGTGGGAGCGCACCCCCACCCACCCCGACGCGCTCGCCGTCCGCCTCGGCACCGCCGACCGGCCCGGCGGTCCCGGCACCGCCCCGGGCACCCTGCTGCCCGCCGTGCCCGTCACCGTCGACCTGCAGGCCGCCGGCAGCCTCGGCCTCGCCGGCCCGCGCGAACGGCTCACCGGTCTCGCCCGGACCGTCCTCGCCCAGCTCGCCGTGCTGCACCCGCCCGGCGGCCTCGCCCTCGTGGTGGTCGCCGCCGACGAGCAGCGGGCCGCCGACTGGCACTGGACGATGTGGCTGCCGCACCTGCGCCCCGGCCACGGCCAGGACTGCCGCCTGCTCACCGCCTTCGACGCCGAGCAGGCCGAGGCCCGGCTCACCGAACTGACCGCCGCCGCGGACGGCCCGGACGCCACCGTCGTCCTGGTCGACGGCGACCCCGGCACGCCCGCCGCCCGGGCCGCGCTCGAACTGCTGCTGCGCCAGGGGCCCGCCGCCGGGGTCTTCGCGCTCTGCCTCGCGGCGAGCCCCGAGGACCTCCCCGCCGGCACCGGCGCCCGCGCCACCGTGACCGGCGAGGTCGGCACCCTCCTCACCGTCGACCTCACCGTGGACGGCGCCCGCGAGCGGATCGAGGACGTCGCCCTCGACGCCGTGCCCGCCGCCTGGACCGAGCGGCTGGCCCGCGCCCTCGCACCGCTGCGCGAGTCCGCCCCCGCCGCCCGCGGACCGCTGCCCGACGCCCTCCGCCTGCTCGACCTGCTGCGCCTGGAGGCCGTCACCCCCTCGAAGCTCTCCGACCGCTGGGCGGCCCTGCCCGACGGCGCGGGCAGCGCCACCGCCCTCCTCGGCACCGGCCGCGACGGCGTGCTCACCCTCGACCTCGCCGGGTCGGACGAGCCCGCCCAGAACGGCCCGCACCTCCTCGTCGGCGGCGCGCCCGGCTCCGGCAAGACCGAGCTGCTCCGCACCCTGATCGCCTCCCTGGCCGTCGCCGAACGCCCCGAGCGGCTGGAGGTCACGGTCATCGAGTCGCGCTCCCCCGTCGGCGGGGACGGCGCGGCGGGCCTGCGCAGCTGCACCGACCTCCCGCACGTCACCGCGCACCTCGACGCCGCCGCCGACCCCCGGCAGGCCCTGCTCACCGCCGAGGCCCTGCTCGACGAGCTGGCGCACCGCGAGGCGCTCCTCGACGGGCAGGACTTCACCGCCTGGCACACCGGCCGGATACTCCGCAGGACACCCGCGCTGGTCACCGCCGGCGGCCCCGCCGCACCCGGAGCCCGCACGGCGGCGGTCGGCGAGCAGCGGCGCCCCGCCGACCACCCGGCCGACCGGCCCGGCGCCGCCGCACCCGGCGGCGACCACGGCCGCGGAGACCACGGCGACGGTCCGGGCCCGGCCCGGATGATCGTCGTCGTCGACGACCTGGACGCGCTGTACGCCCCGACCTCGCCGGCCGGGCGTCCGCTGGCCCGCGCCCTCGGCGCGGTCGCGGAGCGCGGCGGGCGGCTCGGCATGCACGTGGTCGCCGCGACCGGTTCCCCCGAGCGCACCTCCGGCACGGAGATCGACGAGGCGGCGCAGCTGCGGATCGCGCTCCGTACCGACCAGCCCGCCGAGTCCGACCAGCTCATCCACCTGCCGGACGCCGCCGCGGTGCCGGAGGACACCCCCGGCCGCGGCTACCTGCGGCGCCCGGACGGCGGCGTCACGGCCTTCCAGTCCGCCCGGGTCGGCGGCCGCATCCCGCGGACGTCCACCCTGCGGCCGACCGTCGTCGCGATCGACCCGCTGCAGCTCGGCGCACCGCCGACCCGCCGGCCGGTCCGGGAGCTGGGCAACGGGCCCACCGACCTCGCCCTGCTGGCGAGCGCCCTGCAGCGGGCGGCGGCCCAGGGCTGACGCCGGGGCCGCCGCGCGGGACGGCAGGGGTCAGGGCCGCTCACCGGCCGCGGAGACCACGGCGCGTTCCAGGACGGCGCTCCGCCCGAGGACCTCGCCGTCCCTGGTCTCCCGCTCCCCCAGGAACGCGTACGTCGCACGGTCGAAGATCCACTCGGTGCGCAGGCCGCCGGAGGTGTGGGCGACCGCCACGCCGTGCCGGCCGGAGGCGTCCACCGCGTCCGGCACCGCCGTCACGCCGGGGATCCTCGCCGCCGCCCGGTAGAGGGCGGCCGTGACCGCCGGCGGCGCGAGCTGCTCCCGCAGCAGGTCACCGATGGTGGCGAACGCCTCCTGGTCGGGGCTCACGCCCGCGCCGCGGGTGTCCGCGTAGATGCGGGCGAGGAGTTCGTCGGGCCGGGTGGGCAGCGAGGCGAGGAAGCGGTACGTCGGCGCGTTCACGCCGGGCGCGGTGTTGGGCTCCAGCGGCTCGCTGCCGTCCGGGTTCGGCGGATACGGGTCGCCGGGCTTCACGGCGCGGCCCGGCCGCTGCCCCTCCTCGACGAGCAGGCCGGGCCTGCTGCCGTCGACGGACTGCCACAGCTGCCGCTCGTGCGGGGTGCCGGCCGGCACCTGCTCGTGCGTGGCCTCGTTCGAGCCGGAGAACGCCACGAGCGACCGCACGTAGACGAACCGCCCGTCCCGCGCGTCCGGCACCGGCTGGCCGGCCGCGCCGGACGCCGCCCGGTCGAGCACCTCGGCGGCGCTCACCTCCGTGCCGCCGCCGGCGGTCAGCACCAGGGCCAGCGCCAGACCTCCCGCCAGGGCGGGCACGGCCGCCCAACGGAGCCGGCGGTACGGCCGGGCACCGCCACGTGCCTGCCGCGTGCTGCTGATCTCGTTCATCAGGTGTCCCCTCAACAACCGGTGGCGGTCGGCCGGGAGCACCGGCTCCCGTGTCGGCTGAACATTCATCGGGTGTCCTCCCCGGTCGACCGGACCGCTCGGACGCGGTCACTTCCTACCTGTCCGCCGCCGTGCGGCGGTTCCGTGCGGGCCGGGCGGAGTTCCGCCTCGGCGAAGGTCCGCAGCCGGGCGCGGGCCCGGGAGAGCCGGGATCGGACGGTGCCGACCGGCACCCCGAGCGCCTCCGCCGCGGACGCGTAGTCGAGCCCGACCCAGACGCAGAGCCGGAACACCTCACGGTCGCCGCGCCGCATCCGTGCCAGCGCGCGCCGGGCCGCGGCGAGGCGCTCGACGTCGTCGAGGCGGGAGACGAGCTCGTCGGCGAAGTCCGGCACCGGATCCCGCGCGGGCAGCCGCGCCATCGCGGCCCGGTGCCGCCGGGCGGACCGGGCGGTGTTGCGCAGCACGTTGGTGGCGATGCCGAAGAGCCAGGGCCGCACGGGCCCGCCGTCCTCCAGGAGGCGGTCGCGCTGCCGCCACGCCTCCAGGAAGGTCAGCGAGACGGCGTCCTCCGCGGCGGACCTGTCCCCCAGTGTCCGGGCAGCGTAGGCGAACAGTGCCTGTGCGTGCTCATCGAAGATCTCCCCGTACGCGCTCTGGTCCCCGGCGCGCAGTCGCGCCCGCAGTGACGGCTCCACGCCCCTCCCTGTCCGCACCGGCGGGGCGGTTCCGTGTGACGCGGGTCACGGCACGCCGCGAGGGCGGCACCGTCGGGTGACGGTGCCGCCCTCGCGGGTGGCTGCTCAGCGGCCGGCGCGCAGGAGGGTCCGGATGACCCGCATCGCGACGGAGAGGCTGGACAGCTCGTAGGTGTCGGAACCCCTTATGTCGTCGAGCGTGGTCCGCGCCCGGGTGAGCAGGGTGCCGTTGAGCTCGGCCCAGGCCTGGTAGCGGTCCTCCGGGGAGGATCCCTCGGGGCCGCAGGCGAGGACGTCGGCGGTCAGTGCGGAGTGTGCCGCGAAGAGGTCCTCGCGGATCGCCGCACGGGCCATCGAGGACCACCGGTCGGTACGGGGGAGCTCGATGATGCGGTCCAGCAGGTGGGTGATCTGCAGGCGGTCGGCGAGGTCGTAGTAGAGCTCGGCGACCTCCATGACGTCGGCCTCGGAGCGGTCCGCGACGCCGACGATGTCGAGGGTCGGGAAGGCGGAGGAGAGGCCGGCGATGCGGGTGGCCAGGTCGTCGGGGACGCCGGCCGCGGCCAGCTCCCGGTGGATCGACTCGAACCAGACCGCGTCCTCGCCGCGCAGCGGCTTGGGCAGGGAGTCCCAGACCTGGTTGACCCGGTCGTGGAAGAACGCGATGGTGCCGGCGATGTCGAGCGGCTGGCGCCGGTTGTTGAGCATCCAGCGGGTGGCGCGCTCGACGAGGCGGCGCACGTGCAGCCGCATCTTGGTCTGCACCCGGGCGGTCACCCGGGTGTCGAGCGCCTCGACCTCGTCCCAGAGCTGCTCCAGGCCGAAGACCGCGCGGGCCGCGGCGTGGGTGCGGGCGATCTCCTCCATGGTCGCGCCGGTCTCCTCGCGGAGCCGGAAGGCGAAGGTGCAGCCGCCGCGGTTGATCGTGTCGTTGACGATCAGGGTGGTGATGATCTCGCGGCGCAGCGGGTGGTGGTCGATCGCGTCGGCGAAGCGGGTCCGCAGGGCGGTCGGGAAGTACTGGTGGAGGGCGGCGCGGAAGTACGGGTCGTCGGGCAGCCCGGTGGCGAGCAGCTCGTCGGCCAGGGTGATCTTGGTGTAGGCGAGCAGCACGGACAGCTCGGGCTGGGAGAGTCCGCGGCCGGCCTGCTGGCGGTCGCGGATGAGCTTCTCGGCGGGCAGGAACTCCAGGGCCCGGTCGAGCTGTCCGGCGGCCTCCAGCCGGTTGATCATGCGGGCGTGCACGTTGACCATGCTGGGGGCCTGGGCGACGGCGTTGGCGAGCACGACGTTCTGCGCGTAGTTGTTGCGCAGCACGAGGTGGCCGACCTCGTCGGTCATCTCGGCGAGCAGGACGTTGCGCTGCTTGACCGTCATGTCGCCGTCGGCGACGACCTGGTTGAGCAGGATCTTGATGTTGACCTCGTGGTCCGAGGTGTCGACGCCGGCCGAGTTGTCGATGGCGTCGGTGTTGATCCAGCCGCCGGTCTGCTCGGGGCCGCCGGTCGCGGCGAACTCGATGCGGCCGAGCTGGGTGCAGCCGAGGTTGCCGCCCTCGCCGATGACGCGGGCGCGGACGTCGCTGCCGTTGACGCGGATCGCGTCGTTGGCCTTGTCGCCGACCTCGGCGTTGGTCTCGGTGCTCGCCTTGACGTAGGTGCCGATGCCACCGTTCCAGAACAGGTCGACGGGGGCCTGCAGGATGGCCTTCATCAGCTCGGCCGGGGTGATCTTGGCCTGGCCGATGCCGAGGCGCTCGCGCACCTGCGGGGAGAGCTGGATGGCCTTGGCCGTCCGCGGGAAGACGCCGCCGCCGGCGGAGACCAGCGAGCGGTCGTAGTCGTCCCAGGAGCTGCGCGGCAGGTCGAAGAGCCGGCGGCGCTCCGCGTACGAGACGGCGGCGTCCGGGTTCGGGTCGAGGAAGATGTGCCGGTGGTCGAAGGCCGCGACGAGGCGGATGTGCTCGCTGAGCAGCATGCCGTTGCCGAAGACGTCGCCGGACATGTCGCCGATGCCGACGACGGTGAAGTCCTCGGACTGCGTGTCGACGCCGAGTTCGCGGAAGTTGCGCTTGACGGACTCCCAGGCGCCGCGGGCGGTGATGCCCATGCCCTTGTGGTCGTAGCCCGCGGAGCCGCCGGAGGCGAACGCGTCGCCCAGCCAGAAGCCGTACGACTCGGCGACGCCGTTGGCGATGTCGGAGAAGGTGGCGGTGCCCTTGTCGGCGGCGACGACGAGGTAGGTGTCGTCCTCGTCGTGGCGGACGACGTCGACGGGGTGGACGACCTCGCCGCCCTTGAGGTTGTCGGTGATGTCGAGCAGCGCCGAGATGAAGGTCCGGTACGAGGCGATGCCCTCGGCGAGCCAGGCGTCCCGGTCGACGGACGGGTCGGGGAGCTGCTTGGCGACGAAGCCGCCCTTGGCGCCGACCGGCACGATGACGGTGTTCTTGACCATCTGGGCCTTGACCAGGCCGAGGATCTCGGTGCGGAAGTCCTCGCGGCGGTCGGACCAGCGCAGGCCGCCGCGGGCGACCTTGCCGAAGCGCAGGTGCACGCCCTCGACGCGCGGCGAGTACACCCAGATCTCGAACGCCGGGCGCGGCGCCGGAAGGTCCGGGATGCCCTGCGGGTCGAGCTTCATCGACACGTAGGAGTGCCAGGAGCCGTCGTCGGCGTGCTGGAAGAAGTTGGTCCGCAGGGTGGCCTTGATGAGGTGGAGGAAGGAGCGCAGGATGCGGTCCTCGTCGAGCGAGGCGACCTCGTCGAGGGCGCCGTCGAGCTCCTCCATCAGCCCTTCGGTGAGCTCGGCGGAGCCGAGCCGGTGGCTGGGGCTGAGCCGGGCCTCGAAGAGGTTGACCAGCAGCCGGGTGGTGTGGGCGTTGTTGCGGAGCGCGTCCTCCATGTAGTCCTGGGAGAACGTGCTGCCGGCCTGCCGCAGGTACTTGGCGTAGGCGCGGAGCACCACGGCCTGGCGCCAGGTCAGCCCGGCGGTGAGGATCAGGCCGTTGAAACCGTCGTTCTCGGCGCGGCCGGTCCAGGTGGCGGAGAACGCCTCCTGGAAGCGGTCGCGGGCCTCGTCGGTGAGGCCGGTGGCCTCGCGCAGCCGCAGGCCGAAGTCGTAGACCCAGGCGGTGGTGCCGTCGGAGCGCTTCAGCGCGTACGGGTGCTCGTCGAGCACCTCGACGCCCAGGCGCTGCAGCACCGGCAGGACCTCGGTGAGCGAGATCGGGCCGCCGACGCGGTAGATCTTGAAGCGCCGCTCGTCGTCCCCGGCGCCGACCGGCTGGTAGAGGTTGAGGCGGAAGTCGCCCTCGCCGTGCAGCGACTCGATCTGCTTCAGGTCGGCGACGGCGGTGCGCGCGGTGAAATCGGCGCGGTAGCCGTCGGGGAAGGCGTTGCCGTACCGGTGGGAGAGTTCGGCGGCGCGCTCCTCGCCGAGCTCGATGTGCAGCTGGTCGTGGAAGCCG
Organism: Kitasatospora sp. NE20-6; assembly: GCF_045862635.1. Classification (NCBI taxonomy): domain Bacteria; kingdom Bacillati; phylum Actinomycetota; class Actinomycetes; order Kitasatosporales; family Streptomycetaceae; genus Kitasatospora; species Kitasatospora sp. NE20-6. Next base: position 25,170 of record NZ_BPRL01000013.1, on the reverse strand, counting down.
TCCATCCAGAAGCGGGCGGCGTCGGCGAGCCGGGTCTCGATCCGCTCGGTCTCGGCGTCGGTGAGCTGCGGCAGCGGGGTGCCGGGGGCGACCCGCACGACGAAGTGCAGGCGGGTGAGGACGGACTCGGTCGCGTAGACGGTGTAGTCGACCGTCTCGCCGTTGAGCTCCTCCTTGAGGAGGTCCATCAGGCGCAGCCGGATCCGCGTGGTGTAGCGGTCGCGCGGCAGGTAGACGAGCGCGGAGAAGTAGCGCCCGTACTCGTCCTGGCGGAGGAACAGCCTCAGCCGGCGGCGCTCCTGCAGGTAGAGGACGTTGGTGGCGATGGTGAGGAGTTCCGCGGCCGGGGTCTGGAACATCTCGTCCCGGGGGAAGGTCTCCAGGATCTGCAGCAGGTCGCGGCCGTCGTGGCTCTCGTCGGAGAAGCCCGAGGTGGTGATGACCTCCTGGACCTTGCGGCGGACGACCGGGATGCGGGTGACCGACTCGGTGTACGCGGCGGAGGAGAAGAGCCCGAGGAAGCGGCGCTCGCCGACGACCTCGCCGTTGGCGTCGAACTTCTTCACGCCGACGTAGTCGAGGTAGGCGGGGCGGTGCACGGTGGCCCGGCTGTTGGCCTTGGTGAGCACGAGGAGCTTCTTCTCGTGCGCCTTGGCGCGGACGGGCGCGGAGAGCCGCCCGAACGCCTCGCTGACCGGGTGGTGGTCGGTGTCGTGGCTGAACGGGTCGGCCCGCAGGATGCCGAGGCCGGTGCCGGCGACGGCCTTGAGCACCTCCTCGCCCTCGTGCTCGACGAGGTCGTACTCGCGGTAGCCGAGGAAGGTGAAGTGGTCGCCGGCGAGCCAGCGCATGAGCTCCCAGGCCTCGCCGACCTCCTGCTCGGGCAGGTGGGCCGGGGGCTGCTCGGCGAGCTCGTCGGCGAGACGGAGCGCGGAGTCGCGCATCTTCGTCCAGTCCTCGACGACCTCGCGGACGTCGCCGAGCACGCGGCGCAGGTTGGCCTCGATCGCCCGGAGGTCCTCGCGGTCGGTCTCGCGGTCGATCTCGATGTGCATCCACGACTCGACGACGGCGTCGGCGGGCCACTCGGCGCCGCCGGCCTGGCTGCGGGAGCAGGCGTCGACGTCGAGGATCTCCAGCAGCCTGCCGGTGATGTCACGGCGGACGGCGAGCTGGGGGTGGACGACGAGGTGGATCGCCCGGTCGAGGCGGGTCAGCTCGTTGGTGACCGAGTCGACGAGGAAGGGCATGTCGTCGGTGACGACCTCGACCACGGTGTGGCCGCAGGACCAGCCGTTCTCGTCTACGGAGGGGGTGTGCACCCGCACCTCGGCGGTGCCCTGGGGCCGCTTGAGTCCCAGCCGGTAGTGGGAGGCCGCCGCGCCGTACACGTCGACCGGGTCGCGGTCGACCAGGTCCTCGGGCGCGGTGTGGAGGTAGTAGTGGTGCAGGTACGCGGTCAGAGCACCGTTGCTCAGACCCTCCCCTGGCGCCGCTCCCCCCACCTGGCTGTTCTCAGCGGCTGCTGCTGCCTTGGCGAGCAGTTCGGCCTTGGCTGCGTCCAGCTTGGTCTGCATGGCTTCTTTGGCTCCTGTCGCGCGCCGTTGCGTGACTCGGTGACGGCTTGGTGTGCACCGCCGGGTCCGTCCGCAATCCTCCCGCAGCGCCCGGACGAAAACCGCTCGTGCCACGCATGAGCGGCCCTGCGTCCGGGTACGACAAGACGTTTGGCCCGCGGGAGGAACCCGGCGACGCCAGTCAGCCTAACCGCATGAAACGAAGGTGTCAGGGGACACGGAGGAGCAATCCCGCAGGAAGCGCGCGCCCGAATGGACACCATGTCCAAACCGCCGGGCGTGCTCGTGTCAGCGCCTGTCAGGTGTTGCGCGCCCGTCATCCCCCGTGTCTGCGAACGTCATGCGCCGGCCGCCCGGCCTCCTCCGCCGGCGCGGAACGCCCGCGGCCCGACGCCTCGGCCGGTGAGGTGTCCGGCCGGTGCGACGGCCTCGGCCGGTGAGGTGCCCGGCCGGTGCGACGGCCTCAGCCGGTGAGGTGCCCGGCCAGTGCGACGGCCTCCGCCAGCGTGTCCGCCACCGGCACGCCGACCGCCTCCAGCTTCTGCCGGGTGTGCGAGCCGCCCGCGTACAGCACCGCGTGGATGCCGGACTCCAGCGCCGCCTCCGCGTCGTCGACCGCATCGCCGATGAGCACCGTCCGGGCCGGGTCCAGCCCGGGTCCGAGCGCGGCCAGGTGCGCCGCCAGGAAACCGGCCTTGCGCCCGCCGGACGCGCCGGTGCGGCCGTCCACGCGGACGAAGTGCCGGGTCAGCCCGAAGGCGTCCACCACCGGCACCAGCCGCTCGTGCGCGTACATCGACAGCAGCGACTGGCTGCGGCCCGGCCCGGCGCTCCAGCCGGTCAGCAGCTCGGGCACGCCCTCCGTCAGCCCGCAGGCGGGGCTCAGTTGCGTGTAGCGGTCGTGGAAGGCGTCGTCCAGGGCCTCCCACTCGGCCTGGCTCGGCACCCGGCCGAGCAGCCGCTGGTAGAAGCGGGGGATCGGGATCTCGTACTGCTCCCGGTACTCCTGCAGGCTCAGCGGCTGCAGCCCGACGGTCGCGAAGGCGGCGTTGCTGGCACCCAGCACGGCCTCCATGTCGTGGAAGAGCGTGCCGTTCCAGTCCCAGACGATGTGCGTGCGCATCCGGGAACGCTACCCGGCCCCGCCGGCGCTCAGGCCAGCAGGCCCGGGATCTCCTGCGTCGCGAACCAGAGCAGCTCGTGGTCCTCGGCGCCGTCGACGGTGAACTGCGCGTCCTCGTCGCCCTTGTCGGCCGCGGCGACCGCGTCGGCGGCCGCGGCGATGTCCGCCACCACGTCGGCGTCCGCGACGTCCGCGTGCACCGCGGCCGCCTTCACGAGCGGCACCGGGCCGTGCAGCACGACCCGGCCGAGCGAGGCCTGGTCCTGGTACTCGTCGCCGGCGAACGCGCCGACCGCGGAGTCGGCGACCTCGACCGCCACCACCACCCGGCGGCGCGGCACCGCCGGGTCGGCCGCCATCAGCCGCAGCGAGGCCTGCCCGGCCCGGTTGAGGGCCGCGTACTCCAGCTCCTCCAGGTCGTCGCTGACGTACCACTCGCGCAGGGCGGGCGTGACGGCGTACGCCGCCACCTGCTCCAGCACACCGCCGGGATGCGCCGCCGCCAGGCCGGTCAACGTGGTGGGCACGTACACACGCATCGGTGGCACTCCGCTCTCGGTCGTGCGGGCCGTCGGGCCGCGCCCGCGGCGACCCCAGGATACGGGGCGGGTGATCGGCCCCGCGCCGCCCGCGGTCCGGCCCGCCCCGCCGGGGCCCGGGCGCGCCGCCCGCACCACTCTCACCGCCCGCACCGCCCGCCTCAGCGCCACCCGCCTCAGCGCAGCGCGGCGAGCGCGGCCCGGCTGGTGCGCAGCGCCGACGCCAGGACCTCCGGCCGACGGGACGGGTCCATCATGTTGGGCCCCATCACCGCGAGGTCGGCGGGCGTGGGCGCGAAGAGCTGCACCCGGGTGCCGGCCGAGCGCAGCGCACGGGCCTCCCGCATCATCTGCCGGGTCACCGTACGCCGGTAGCGGCTGACCAGCTGGGCCAGCATGCCGCGCGGCCGGTCGCGCTCGCGCCACTCCTGCAGGGCGGCCGCCGCCCCGCGGGCCGGCTCGGTGCTCCCGGGCGGGTGCAGCCGCAGGGCCATCGGCGCGAGCACGTAGATCTCGTCGAGGCCGCGGCCGGCCATCAGGTCGGCGTTGGTGGCCGACCAGCAGCCGCCGTCGACGTACGACGCGCCCGCGACCTCGACCGGCGCGAACCAGCCGGGGATCGCGCAGGACGCCATGACCGCGTCGGCCATCGGCGCGGGCGGCGCACCGGCGTCGCCGAACGCCACCCGGCGGCCGCTGCGGTAGTCCACCGCGACCACGCGCAGCGGCGAGTCCTCGGCCCAGCCGTCCCCGTCGGAGAGGGTGCGCACCAGGTCTCCCACCGGGGCGACCGAACCGCGGCCCGGCGGCACCATCGCCGAGACCATGGTGAGGAAGGGGTAGTCACGCGGGTGCCGCACGGCGTCCCGCAGCAGGCCGGGCGAGCCGATGCCGACGGCCGGCCGGGGCGGCAGGGCGCCCCCCGCGGCGGTGGCGTAGTCGAAGTCCACCCCGGCCAGCGGGCCGGAGGTGACCGGGAGGCCGTTCTGGTGGTCCCTGAGCTGCCCGGCCTCGGCACCCGCGGCGAGCAGTGCGCCCAGGATCGCGCCGGCGGACGTCCCGAGGATGACGTCGGCGCCGCCGGGCCGCCAGCCGGTGGCCTCCTCGATGGCGCACAGGGCGCCCACCGTCCACGCGGCGCCGAGCATGCCGCCGCCGCCGAGCACCAGCCCGCGCCGCGGGCCGTCCGCACCGGCTGCGGCCACCGGTCCGTCGCCGGTGGACACTTCGGTCGCCATGCCGCCTCCCTGGGGTCACCTGGAGGCGATCCTCCGCCCTACCCGAGGGTAGGGCGGAGCGTGCAACGGCCCCGCGCCACACGACTTTCCCGGCGTGTCCGTACCCCTTCGTGCACCTCCTGACCGCTCCGCACGTCAACACACCGCCACCCGGACCGGTCCTTCCGGCCCGGTGCCGCAGCGAACTTCACCCGGATAGGTGACATCACCGACGATCCGCCACGCCCTGCGGGCGGTCCTTGAGGGCGGCGGACGACCCCGGTAGCAAGGGGTACGACAGCCCCGCCGGAGCAGCCGAGCCCGACAGGAGGTCGGTCGACCATGGCCGAGCACCGCACCCCCGCCACCGCCACCGCCCTCTCCCCCGCACCCGCCACCGCATCCGCACCCGCACCCGCACCCGCACCCGCACCTGTGCGCCCGGTGCCCGCGGAGATCGCGCCCGCGGCCGGCCGGGCGGTGCCGCTGATCCGTCCGCTGGTGCACGCCCCCGGTCATCCGCAGTCGCGCCGCCCGGTCCGGGCCGCGCACCCGGGCCGCAGGCCGGCCGCGCACGAGCACGGGCACGGGGGGCACGAGCACGAGCACGAGCAGGGACACGAACACGGGCACGGGCACCCGCGGCACCACCGGGCGGCGCTCGAACCGCGGGTGCCGCGGCACCCCCGGGCCGGCTGCGCGCCGTCACGGGGCGCAGGCCAGGGCGATGTCGCGGCGCGGTTCGCCCACCGGCTCGTGGAGGTGCTCACCGGGGTCCGCCCGGTCGGGCAGCTCCAGCGGCACACCACGCTGCAGGCCTACCAGCAGCTCACCGCGCTCGTCCGGGGCGGCCCGCTGCGCCCGCGCGGCACCGCGCCGCGGACCCGGCTGGGCCGGGTGTACGACTCCGCACCGGGGCCCGGCGCGCTGGAGGTGTGCGTCCGGGTGGAGTTCGGGCCGCGCCACCACATGGTGGCGTTCCGGCTGGAGCGGCACCGGCGCACCGAGCAGTGGCAGTGCGCGGCGGTGGAGTCCCGCTGACGGCCCGGCCGCGGCGGCCCGGCGCACGGCAGGGCGCCGCCACCCGGTGCGGGTGGCGGCGCCCTGTGGTGCGTGACCGGTCAGGCCTTGCGGCGGCGGCCCTTGGCCGACTTGGCGGCCTTGCGGCGCTCGGCGCGGGTGAGGCCGTCGCCCTCGTCCACGACGCCGTCCTCGAAGTCGCCCTCGATGACGGTGTCGTCGCCGTCGACGGTCGGCGCGGTGTAGTGCAGCCGCTGCCGGACGGGGGCCTCCAGGCCCTTGGCCTTGATCTCGGGGCGGGCGTCGGTCTTGTCGAGCTGCACCGCGTCCTCGGGCACGGGCACCTCCTCGACCTGCTGCTCGACCTGGACCTCCAGGTTGAACAGGTAGCCGACGGACTCCTCCTTGATGCCCTCCATCATCGCGGAGAACATGTCGAAGCCCTCGCGCTGGTACTCGACCAGCGGGTCGCGCTGCGCGTAGGCCCGCAGGGCGATGCCCTCCTGCAGGTAGTCCATCTCGTAGAGGTGCTCGCGCCAGCGGCGGTCCAGCACCGACAGGACGACGCGGCGCTCCAGCTCGCGCATGATCTGCTCGCCGAGCTGGTCCTCGCGGGCGCCGTACTGGGCCTGGACGTCCTCCTGGAGCACCTTGGTGAGGTACTCGGGGGTGAGGCCGGCCTGGCCGCCCGCCTCCTCCTCCAGCTCGTCCAGGTCGAGGGTGACGGGGTAGAGCTGGCGCAGGGCCGTCCACAGCTTCTCGAGGTCCCAGTCGTCCTCGAAGCCCTCGCCGGTGGCGGCGGTGACGTACGCCTCGACGGTGTCGTCCATGAAGTGGCCGACCTGCTCCTGCAGGTCCTCGCCCTCCAGGACGCGGCGGCGCTCGCCGTAGATGACCTCGCGCTGGCGGTTGAGGACCTCGTCGTACTTGAGGACGTTCTTGCGGATCTCGAAGTTCTGCTGCTCGACCTGGGTCTGCGCGGAGGCGATGGCGCGGGTGACCATCTTCGACTCGATCGGCACGTCCTCGGGCACGTTGGCCATCGACAGGACGCGCTCGACCATGCCGGCCTTGAAGAGGCGCATCAGGTCGTCGCCGAGCGACAGGTAGAAGCGGGACTCGCCCGGGTCGCCCTGACGGCCGGAGCGGCCGCGCAGCTGGTTGTCGATCCGGCGGGACTCGTGGCGCTCGGTGCCGAGCACGTAGAGGCCGCCCAGTCCCTGGACCTCCTCCTGCTCGGCCCTGACCGCCTCCTTGGCCTTGTCGAGGGCGCTCGGGAACGCCGACTCGTACTCCTCCGGGGTGTCCTCCGGGGTGAGGCCGCGCTGCGCCAGTTCGGCGGCCGCGAGGTGGTCGGGGTTGCCGCCGAGCATGATGTCGGTGCCGCGGCCGGCCATGTTGGTGGCGACGGTGACGGCGCCCTTGCGGCCGGCCTGCGCGACGATCTGCGCCTCGCGCTCGTGCTGCTTGGCGTTCAGCACCTCGTGCGGGATGCCGCGCTTGCGCAGCTCCTGGGAGAGGTACTCGGACTTCTCGACCGACACGGTGCCGACCAGCACCGGCTGGCCCTTCTCGTGCTTCTCGGCGATGTCCTCGACGACGGCCGCGAACTTCGCCGGCTCCGACTTGTAGATCAGGTCGGGCTGGTCGATGCGCTTGGGCGACTTGTTGGTCGGGATCGGCACGACGCCGAGCTTGTAGATCTGGTGGAACTCGGCGGCCTCGGTGGTGCCGGTACCGGTCATGCCCGAGAGCTTGTCGTACAGGCGGAAGAAGTTCTGCAGGGTGATGGTGGCCAGCGTCTGGTTCTCGTTCTGGACCTCCACCCCCTCCTTCGCCTCGATCGCCTGGTGCATGCCCTCGTTGTAGCGGCGGCCGGCGAGGATGCGGCCGGTGTGCTCGTCGACGATCATGACCTCGCCGTCGATGACGACGTAGTCCTTGTCCGCCTTGTAGAGCTCCTTCGCCTTGATGGCGTTGTTGAGGAAGCCCACCAGCGGGGTGTTCACCGACTCGTAGAGGTTGTCGATGCCGAGGTAGTCCTCGACGCGGCCGACGCCCTCCTCCAGCACGCCGACGGTGCGCTTCTTCTCGTCGACCTCGTAGTCGCGCTCGCGCTTGAGGCGGACGACCAGCTTCGCGAAGTCGCTGTACCACTTGGTGGCCTGGTCGGCCGGCCCCGAGATGATGAGCGGCGTGCGGGCCTCGTCGATGAGGATCGAGTCGACCTCGTCGACGATCGCGAAGTTGTGGCCGCGCTGGACGAGTTCGTCCTGCGCCCAGGCCATGTTGTCGCGGAGGTAGTCGAAGCCGAACTCGTTGTTGGTGCCGTACGTGATGTCCATGCCGTACTGGCGCTTGCGCTCGGCCGGCGACATGTTCGCCAGGATCACGCCGACCTCGAGACCGAGGAAGCGGTGCACCCGGCCCATCCACTCCGAGTCGCGCTCGGCGAGGTAGTCGTTGACCGTGATCAGGTGGACGCCCTTGCCGGTCAGCGCGTTGAGGTACGCGGGCAGGGTGCCGACCAGGGTCTTGCCCTCACCGGTGCGCATCTCGGCCACGAAGCCGAGGTGCAGTGCCGCGCCGCCCATGATCTGGACGTCGTAGTGGCGCTGGCCGAGCACGCGCTTGGCGGCCTCACGGATGGTGGCGAAGGCCTCGGGGAGGATGTCGTCCAGCGATTCGCCGTCGGCGATGCGGGCCTTGTACTCGTCGGTCAGCGCGCGCAGTTCGTCGTCGGTGAGGTTGACGAAGTCCTCTTCGATCGAGTTTACCTGGGCGGCAATCCGCTGCAGCTTGCGAAGGATCTTTCCTTCGCCTGCGCGCAGGATCTTGTCGAAGACGGACACGTGAGCGGGCTCCTTGCCTGGATCGGCTCTGGACTACAGTCGGCGAGACCTACCCCACCGTACGGGCCATCGTATGCGAGGAGGCCGAGCCCCCGGGAGGTCCGTCAGCACGGTATTCCTGTGTCACCCGCCCGGGCAAAGCGCTGTGAAGCGCCAGTGGACGGGCAAATCGGGCACCGGCCCGGACCCTGTGCCCTGCACAACCCCCGAGCGCCCTCCGGGGTTCCCGTCCGTCCGCCTCGTTCTGCGGGCGGTCCCGCTGTCGGTGGCAGGGCCTACGCTGCCCGGCATGACCGTCATGCTCTCCGCCGACCAGGCCCGCCGCATCGCCCTGCGCGCGCAGGGGCTGCTGGGCGCCCCCGACCGCCGCGCGGGCGTCCGCGGCGTGCTGCGTCACCTGGGTGCCGTGCAGCTCGACACGATCTCCGTGCTGGCGCGCTCGCACGAGCTCGTCCCGTACGCACGTCTCGGTGCGGTGGGCCGCCCGGCGGTCGAGCAGGCCTACTGGGGCGCGGGGACGACGTTCGAGTACTGGTCGCACGCGGCGTGCATCCTGCCGATGGAGGAGTGGCCGCTGTTCGCGTTCCGGCGGCGGGCCTACCGCGGCCGGGGCAACCTCTGGGGCCACCAGGTGTCGCCGGGGACGTACCGGCAGGTCCTGGACAGGCTGCGCACGGAGGGCCCGCTCACCTCGACCGGCCTGGGCGGCGCCAAGCGGACGGCCGAGTGGTGGGACTGGTCGGACACCAAGATCGCGGTCGAGCGGGCGCTCGCCTTCGGCGACGTCGTCTGCACCGAGCGGCTCGGCTGGAAGCGGGTCTACGCGCTGGCCGAGCAGGCCGTCCCCGCGGAACTGTTCGGACTGGAGCCCACCGACGAGGAGTGCCTGCGCCGACTCGTCGCCCTGTCGGGCGCCGCCCTGGGGGTGGCGACCCGCGCCGACCTGATGGACCACCACCGGCTCAAGCGCGCCCAGGTCGACTCCGTGCTCGACGCGTCCGGCCTGGTGCCGGTGCAGGTCGAGGGCTGGGCGGCACCCGCCTGGGCGGATCCGGCGGCGCTGGCGGCCGTGCCGCGCGGCCGGCACCGCACGACCCTGCTCTCGCCCTTCGACTCGCTGATCTGGGACCGCGCCCGCACCGAGCGGATCTTCGGGATGACGCACCGGCTGGAGGCGTACACCCCGAAGCACAGGCGGGTGCACGGCTACTTCGCGATGCCACTGCTGGCCGGCGGCCGGCTGGTCGGCCGGGTCGACCCCGCGCGCGAGGGCCGCACCCTGGTGGCCCGTCAGGTCTCGCTGGCCGGGCCGGCGTTCGTCGAGCCGCTCGCCGAGGCGCTGCGCGAGGCGGCGGGCTGGGTCGGATGCGACTCCGTGCGGGTGGAGCAGCTGGCGGACGAGCGGCTGCGGCCCGCGCTGGAGAAGCTGCTCTGACCTGTCGTCAGGTCACCCTATTTCGAGGATCTTCTCCCGCATCGCGTACACCACGGCCTCCATCCGGGAGTGCAGCTGCAGCTTCTCCAGGATGTTGCGCACGTGGTTCTTCACGGTGTTCTCGCTGATGAAGAGCTCTTTGGCGATCTCCCGGTTGTTCATCCCGGTCGCCACCAGCTTGAGCACCTCCAGCTCGCGGTCCGTGAGCCGCGGCGCGGGCAGCAGGTCCCGGTCGTCCGAACGCCGCTGGATCATCGACTTGAACTCGGTGAGCAGCTTGGCGGCCATCGACGGGCTGATCTGCGACTGCCCGTCGGCGACCGCGCGGATCGCGGTGGCCACCTCGTCGGTGGAGATCTCCTTCAGGAGGTAGCCGGTGGCCCCGGCCTTGATCGCCTCGTAGAGGTCGGCCTCCTCGTCGCTGATCGTCAGCATGATGATCTTCGCGCTCGGCACCACCTCCTTGATGGCGGTGCAGGCCTCGATCCCGCTGCGGCGCGGCATGCGGACGTCCATGAGGATGATGTCCGGCAGCAGGTCGGCGGCCTTGAGCACGGCCTCGGCGCCGTCCCCGGCCTCGCCGATCACCCGGATGTCGGGCTCCTCGGCCAGCACGATCTCCAGGCCGCGGCGGAAGAGCGCGTGGTCGTCGACCACGAGCACCCGGATCGGCTCCGCGCGGTGCGGCCCGTAGCCGTCGTCGGGGGGCCCTCCGGACCCTCCGCCGCCAGGGCGGTCCTCCGCACTCCGGCCGATGGGCTCGCCCATCCGGTCCTCCCCCGGTCGCCGGTCGATGTCGACCCCATCATTCCACGACCGAGGGGGCCGTTGATCACCCTCCGAGACCGCACCGCGCAGCTGGGTGACCCCGGCGGCCGAGGCCGCCGGGGTCACCGGTCGATCGCCGTGTCCGGGCGGGACGTGGACGGGATCAGTCCTCGTCCGGCCCGTTGATCGCGCCGCCGGCTCCTCCGCCGGCAGCCGTCGCGTCCTCCTTCAGGTGGATCACGCCGTAGTGGTAGCCGTGCCGGCGGTACACCACGCTCGGCAGCCCGCTGTCCTTCTCCACGAAGAGGAAGAAGTCGTGGCCGACCAGCTCCATCTCGTACAGCGCCTGGTCCAGCGACATGGGCGCCGCGGGGTGCGTCTTCTCGCGGACGACGAGCGGGCCGTCGCCCTCCACCTCCAGCGATCCCATCATGGTCTTGCGTGCCACCCCGTTGGCGGGCGCCTCGGCCGACTCCGTCGCGGGCAGGGCAGCGAGGGCAGCCGTGGCCGCCGCGACGCTGACGGGGGTGCGGCCGTTGCCGCCCTTGTGCACCCGTCGCCGGTCGGCGGACTTGCGCAGCTGCGCGTCGAGCTTCGCCGAGGCCAGGTCGAGCGCCGCGTACGGGTCGCTCGCGGCGGCCTCGGCCCTGATCACGGGGCCGCGGGTACGGACGGTGATCTCGACCCGCTCGGACCGGTCGGCCTGACGCGGGTTGTGCTCCTTGGACACCTCGACGTCGAGGCTGATCACCTTGCCGTCGAACTTCTGGACCTTCTCCAGCTTCTCGGCCACGTGCTCGCGGAACCTCTTGGGCACCTCGGTCTTGCGGCCCTTGACGACGATGTCCACGCAGAACTCCGATCCCTTGTGCTGTTGCCGATCCGGAACGCACCCGGACCGGGCTGAGACCCAGCCGGACCAGCCGATCCACCACCAGCCCCCCGCCTCCACCGGGAGCGGCGAACTCGACCGGCCCTCACCTCACTTCCTCCCCACCGAGAGCACTTGAAACCCCCTGTGTGCTTCATGCAACACCTCAGTCGGGGTTTCCGCCTCCCCAGTCGAACAGCGGAGCGAGACCGGGCCGGCTGCCCAGCTGTCACCACTGTTTACCCCCTACGGAGTGAAACACCGGTGAACGGCTGGACAACACGCGCCGGGGCGCCCACCGTATGGCTCAGTCCGCACCCCGGCAAGGGTCGGAACCCCTCAGAAACGCGTGCCCCGTCGCCGTTCGTGCACGTCGGCGGGGCCCCCGTCCCGGCCCACCGGAGGGTGCCGCGTGACCGCTCCGCCGAACTTCCGCATCCCGGACACCGGCCTGCTCGACCTGCTCCTGCCGGCGCGGTGCGCGGGCTGCCTCACCGGCCGCCGCCAGCTGTGCCACGCCTGCCGGGACGTCCTCACGACCGCGGCGCCCGGTCCCGCAGGACCGGTGCCCGCCCCCGCGGGACTTCCTCCGGTGCACGCGGCCGCCCCGTACGCGGGCCCGGTGCGGAACCTGCTGATCGCCCACAAGGAACGCGGGGTGCTGCGTCTCGCCGCACCGCTCGGGGGCGCGCTAGCCGCCGCCGTGCGCTCCGCCGTCGAGGCGTACGCCCCCGAGGGCCGCGCCCCCGGTACACCCGGGCGCCTGCTGCTGGTGCCGGTGCCGTCCACCCGCCGGGCGGTACGGGACCGCGGCCACGACCCGATGCTGCGGCTGGCCCGCGCCGCGGCCCGGGAGCTGCGGCGCCACGGGATGCCGGCCCGGGTCGCACCGGTGCTGCGGCACGCCCGCCGGGTCGCCGACCAGGCCGGGCTGTCGGCGGCCGCCCGGCACCGCAACCTGCACGGGGCGCTGGAGGTGCCGGCCCGACGGGCGCACGTCCTGCACGCCGGGCTGCCGGTCGTGGTGGACGACCTGGTGACCACCGGCGCCAGCCTGGCGGAGGCGGCGCGGGCCCTGCAGGCGGCCGGCCGGCCGCCGCACGCCGCGGCCACCGTCGCCGCGACGGCCCGCCGCCGCCCGCACTGAGCCGCGCCGGACGGCACGCCCGGCCCGGCCGCGGGGGCGGGGGCGGTCAGCCCGGGTAGTCGAAGGAGGCGGCCTGCTGCCCCTGGAGGGCGACCTCGCGCCACTGGTTGCCCTGCAGGCGGAAGATCCGGTGGTCGCTGGAGAGCGCCAGCACCGGCGGCACGCTCTCGCCGGTCCGGCTCTCCGACGCCGACACCGAAGTCATCGACTCACCGCCCTGCAGCGGCGAGTCGCTGGACTGCGACCCGTCGGTGCCCACGTAGTGCAGCAGCTGCAGCTTGCCCTGCTCCTTGCCGAGCACGAGGAGCTGGTCGGTGTCCGCCCAGGAGACCGAGGCGACGTCGGTGAGCAGCGGCGCCACGGCCCGCAGCTCGGTGATCCGCGCCCGCGGCGCGCTCGCCGTGCCCTCGTGCAGGATCAGCCCGATCCGCAGGGAGCGCGCACCGTCGCCGTCCTGCAGCACCACGGCGACCCGGGTGCCGTCCGAGGAGACCCGGACGTCCTGCACGGTACGGCCGCCCAGCCCGTCGACCTGGACCTTCACCACGGTGCGGCCGCGGACCATGTAGACGTTCCCCGCCGCCGGGTCGCGGTCGACCACCCAGAGGTTCTGCCGGCCGTCCCAGCTCGGCGAGGCGAGGCCCTGCCCGGGCTTCGGCACGTGGCTGGTCAGCAGCGGCTCGCCCAGCTTGTCGGACTCCTGGAGGCCGGTGACGTACAGCGCGGCGCCGTCGGCGCTCACCGCGGCGGCGCCCGCGCCGTCGCGGCGCACGGCGACGGCGCCGGCCTTCGGCTGGGTCTGCCCGCCGAGGGGCCCGGGGACGGCCCGGCCGGGCCCGTCCCCCTGCACCGTGAGGAGCTGCCCGTCGGCGAGCCGGTAGTACTGCTCGGCGCCCGACGTACCGGCCAGGTGACCGGGGGCGGAGGCGGCGGCCTGGGTGGCGCTCACCGAGCACCCGCCCTTCTCGCCGGCCAGGTCGACCCGGTCGATCTGCGCCTTGCCCTGCTGGTCGGCCAGGGTGTGGAAGAGCTGGGTCGCCATCTGCGTGCAGTTGGTCTGGCGTCCGGCGAAGTCCGGCACGTCGACCCGGACGGTGGCCGTCCGGTCGTCTCCGACGGTCACGGCGCCCTGGATGTGCACCCTGTCGAACGCCGAGTACACCGCGGGTGCCAGCCAGCCGGAGGGGCCGGCGGCGAGCGCCCTGGCGGCCGCGGTGAGCGGGTCCGTACGGCGCCGCAGGTAGATCGGGTCCGGCACCATGACGGAGAGCGACTCGCCGGCCGCCGAGGGGTCGGAGGCCGCGTAGAAGTACCGGTGGACGGCGCGGTAGCCGTTCTTGAAGTTCGTCTGGTCGATGATCAGCCCGTCGGGGAGGCGGTCGATCCGCCACTCGCCCTTGTCGGGGCCGTCGGTCTCCTTCACGAAGGTGAACTGCTGCTGGTACGAGGCGTCGGAGACCACCCGGTAGGAGTCGCCCTCGTCGAGTTCGGCGACCTTCGTGCCGCTCACCGTGATGGTCTTCGCCTCGGGCGAGGCCACGGTCTCGTCCCGGTGCGGCGTGGTGGCCAGCACCGCGACCCCGGCCTGCGGGTTCCAGCGCTTGCCCGCGTCGGCGGTCAGGTACTTGAGGGCGGTCTCGTAGTCCTTCGCCTCGTCGGCGTTGGAGGCGGCGAGGAAGCCGGCCAGCAGGTCACGCGGGTCCTCGCCCTTGTGCGGCGGCACCGGGAAGACCCGCACCTGCAGGTTCTCCGCGCCGGGGCCGGGCGGCAGCCCGACCCGCTCGGGCGGCCCGTCCGCGGGCATCGCCGCGCAGCCCGCGGCGAGCAGTACGGCGAGTGCGGCGCAGCCGGCCCGCGCGGAGCGCAGGTCAGCCCTCACGCTGCCCGTCCTTCGCACGCTGCGGCCTCCCGGTGGTGTCGGCGGTACGCGGCCCTTCCTGCGACGGCACCGGCGGACGGCCGGATCCGCGGTCCACGACGACCTGGGCCCCGGTGGCACCGTACCCGGCGGCCGCCGCACGGACGTCCGAGGGGTCGGCGACAGGCGCCGCCTGCCGTCGGCCGAGGCCCGGGCCGATGGACAGCACGCCGCCCAGACCGGGGCCGAAGCCCACGGAGCCGTTCTCCGGGGTCTCCGGGGCGTCCTGGTCCGGCAGGCCGGCGTCGGCGCCCGCGGCGGAGGCGGTCGACCCGCCGGGGCGCAGGGCGCGGCGGTACGGCGCGCCGGTCGCGGCGAGGCCGCGGTTGTGGCGGGAGTCCTCGGGTTCCAGCCGGAAGGGCGCCCGGGCGATCTCGCCGCCGCGGGTGCGCGGCAGGGTCAGCCGGAAGTGCGAGCCCCCGCCGGGCTCGCCCCAGGCCTGGAGCCAGCCGCCGTGCAGGTGGGCGTCCTCGACGGCGATGGAGAGGCCGAGCCCGGTGCCGCCGGTGGTCCGCACCCGGGAGGGGTCGGCCCGCCAGAAGCGGTGGAACACCCGGGAGGCCTCGCCGGGCTTGAGGCCGATGCCGTAGTCGCGGACGGCGACGGCGACGGCACCGTCGCCGGAGCCGAGCCGCACGACCACGTCGCGGCCCTCGCCGTGCTCCAGGGCGTTGACGACGAGGTTGCGCAGGATGCGTTCGATCCGCCGGGAGTCGACCTCGGCAACGACCGGCTTCTCCGCGCCGCGGACGATCACCGCGCTGCCCTTGGCCTGGGCCAGCGGGTCCGCGGCCTCGACCACGCGGGTCACGATGTCGCGCAGGTCGACGGGCTCGGCGTCGAGGATCGCGGCGCCGGCGTCGAAGCGGCTGATCTCCAGCAGGTCGGCCAGCAGCGACTCGAAGCGGTCGAGCTGGTCCTGCAGGAGTTCGGCGGAGCGCGCCGCCATCGGGTCGAGGTCCTCGCGGCTGTCGTAGATCAGGTCCGCGGCCATCCGGACGGTGGTCAGCGGGGTGCGCAGCTCGTGCGAGACGTCCGAGACGAAGCGGCGCTGCACCCGGGAGAGCTCCTCCAGCTGCCGGATCTGCGCCTGCAGGGCGTTGGCCATGCGGTTGAACGACTCGCCGAGACGGGCGATGTCGTCCGTGCCGGTGACCTTCATCCGCTCCTCCAGGTGGCCGGCGGCGAGGCGCTCGGAGATCCCCGCGGCCATCCGGACCGGGGTCACCACCTGGCGTACGACGAGCCAGGCGATGCCGCCCAGCAGCACCACCACGAACACGCCGGCGGTCGCCAGGGTGGTGGTGACCAGGCCGAGGGTCTTGCTCTCCTGGCCGAACGAGAAGACGTAGTAGAGCTGGTACGGCGTGCCGTCGGGGCCGTTGAACTGCTTGCCGATGACCAGGCCCGGCTCGTTGCCCGAGGGGCTGCCGTCGTCGGCGGTGCGCTGGATCTCGGTGGTCTGCTGGTGCGGGGTGCCGGTCTCGGCGGCGACCTCGTCGCGCAGGTCCTGGCTGATGGAGTCGGGCACGATGTTGCCGGAGTACCAGGCGCCGCGGAGGGCGGCGCTCGGCGCGCTCTCCTGCTGGCCGGTCGACGGCACCAGGGCGATGACCGAGTAGACGCCGGTGCCGCCGCTGGCGAGGTCGGAGACCTGCTTGATCAGCCAGGTGCCGACCTCGTCCCGCGAGGGGTCGGCGCCGGTGCCGGCCTTGGCCTGCAGGTTGATCGCCTCGTTGATCTTGTCCTGCTCGATCTGGAACCCGCCCAGCGCCTGGCCCTGCGCGGAGTGCTTCTTGGTGTCGAGCAGCCCCGTGCGGACCTGCGCCACGACGACCACGCCGAGCACCAGGACCACGACCACGGAGAGCATCAGGGTGGCGGCGACCACCCGCAGCTGGATGGAGCGCCGGTAGAGCGCGACGAGCCGGCGCACCGGCCGCCGCAACTGACGCACGACCGGGGCGGCGAGCGCCACCGGACCACGGCGGCGCCGGCGGCCGCGGGTGGTCGAGCTCAGCACGTCGCCGCGCACAGCAGCCTCCCCGTCGGCGTCCAGGCCCGACGGGGAGTCGTCAGTTTCGTACTGCACCACGTCAGCTGGGCCCCGCCTTGTAGCCGACGCCGCGCACGGTCACCACGATCTCGGGGCGCTCGGGGTCGCGCTCGATCTTGGAGCGCAGGCGCTGCACGTGCACGTTGACCAGCCGGGTGTCGGCCGCGTGCCGGTAGCCCCAGACCTGCTCCAGCAGCACCTCGCGGGTGAACACCTGCCAGGGCTTGCGGGCGAGCGCGACGAGCAGGTCGAACTCCAGCGGGGTCAGCGGGATGCCCCGGCCGTCCCGCTTGACGGAGTGTCCTGCGACGTCGATCACCAGATCGCCTATGGTCAGCTGCTCCGGCGTGGGCTCCTCGGCCCGGCGCAGGCGGGCGCGCACGCGCGCCACCAGCTCCTTCGGCTTGAACGGCTTGGTGACGTAGTCGTCCGCCCCCGACTCCAGACCGACCACGATGTCCACCGTGTCGGTCTTGGCCGTGAGCATGACGATCGGAATGCCGGATTCGGCCCGGATCTGCCGGCAGACGTCGATGCCGTCCCTGCCGGGCAGCATCAGGTCGAGCAGTACGAGATCCGGCTTGGTCTCCCGGAACGCGGCAAGTGCCTTGTCCCCGTCGGCGACGAAAAACGGCTCGAAACCTTCACCACGGAGCACGATGCCGAGCATCTCGGCCAGTGCGGTGTCGTCATCAACGACGAGGACGCGTCCCTTCATGACTCCATCTTCTCATCACCCGATTGTGACCTGCTTCACACCCGCCCCCGCACACCGCTCCTCGCGGGTGCGAAAACGGGCATTTCGCCTGAAAAAGCACAGCTCAGGGCGGTAGTGCGGACCGATGCCGATCAGCAGCGGAATACCCCTGGGGCCGTCGCCGCCACCATGGCACGATGGGCGGCGCAGCAGCGACTTCCGGCCGTCCGGCCGTATCCGATCCGACGCCCTTCCGGGCCCGGATCACCGGGTCCACGGCGCCCCGGACCCTCGACAAGGAGCCTTGATGACCGACACCCCGGGCTGGGCATCGCCCGGTTCGTCCGAGCCGCCCCGCGACGATGTCCGGCCGCCGGCCGGCTCCGCCGGCGACACACCGGGCGGGCCCGGCCCGTACGGCGGAGCGTACGGCAGCATCCCCGGCCAGGGCCAGGGGCCGGACGGCGGGGCGTCGGCACCGGACGGCGGCCCCCAGGGCGGCTGGGGCCCGGCCGCCCCGCAGGGCCCCTCCCAGGGCGGCTGGGGCGCGGGCGGTCCCCAGGGCGGCTGGCAGGGCCCCCCGCAGGCCGGCTGGGGCGTGCCGCTCAGTCCGAAGCCGGGCATCATCCCGCTGCGCCCGCTGGGCGTGGGCGAGATCCTCGACGGCGCCGTGACCACCGTGCGGCGGCACTGGCGTACCGCCCTCGGCCTGTCGCTGGGCCTCGCGGCCGTCCAGCAGGTGCTGGAGGCGCTGGGCCAGTGGCTGGCGTACGAGCGGCCCGGCACGGCCACCGAGATCGTGGCGCTGCTGGGCCCGCTGCCCGTCGAGCTGCTCCTGGGCGTCATCGCGGTGGGCATGCTGACGATGGTGGTGAGCCGGGCCGTCCTCGGACAGCCGGTGACCGTCTCCGAGGCGTGGAAGGCCGCCCTGCCGCGGCTCGCGCCCCTGACCGGTCTCACCCTGCTGACGCTGCTGATCGTCGTCGCCCCGTTCGTCCCGGGCGCCGCACTGCTGATCGTCTCCGTCGTCGACGGCCTGAACGAGGGCCTCCTCGGACTGGGCGCCGTCCTGATGCTGGCGGCCGCGCCGGTCGCGATCTGGCTGGCGATCGACCTGAGCCTCGCCGCACCCGCCGTCGTCCTCGAACGGCAGGGCGTCCTCGCCTCGATGGCGCGTTCGCGGCGGCTCGTGAAGGGCGCCTGGTGGCGTCTGCTGGGCATCAACGTGCTCACCCGCGTGCTGATCGGGGTCGCCTCCGCCATCGTCATGACGCCGGTGACCGGCGTCGCGGGCCTCCTCTCGATCGGTGGCGACGACACCGGCGGGGACAACCCGTTCCTCCTCGGCCTGCCGCCGCTGGGCCTGCTCGTGCTGGCGATCGGCGGCACCGTGGTGGCGACCTTCACCATCCCGCTCAGCGCCGCCGTCAACGTGCTGCTGTACATCGACCAGCGCATCCGCCGCGAGGCCCTCGACATCGAGCTCGCCCGCGCCGCGGGCCTGCCCGAGTACGGCTCCGCTGACCTGGCCGACCGGCCGACGCCCCCGGGAGCCTGAGCCGATGCCGCACGGGGGGACGCAGGGCCCGGGCATCCGTCTGCTCGCCGACGGCGCGCCGGTGACCATCCCCCGCGGACCGGCGCGCGACGCCGTCCGCGACGAGATGTTCGACCCGGCGTACCACCGGCACGACCCCAGCCTCGTCCAGCGCGCCACGGACTGGCTCGGGGAACGCCTCGACGAGATCTTCGGACACCTCGGCCGGTCGATGGCGGGTGACGCCACCGGCATCGTGCTGCTGGTGCTGCTGGTCGTCCTCGTCGTCGGCGCCCTCTGGTGGCGCCTCGGCGCGCCGCGCCGGGAGACCGTCCGCACCAGCGCCCTGTTCGAACACCGCGGGCCGCGCAGCGCCGAGCAGCACCGCCGCGCGGCCGCCGCGCACGCCGCGGCGGGCGAGTGGCCGCAGGCCGTCCGCGAGCAGATGCGCGCCGTCGTCCGGTCGCTGGAGGAGCGGACGCTCCTCGACACCAGACCGGGCCGCACCGCGGACGAGGCCGCCGCCGAGGCCGGCCGCGTCCTCCCCGACCAGGCCCGGGCCCTCGCCTCGGCCGCCCGCACCTTCGACGACGTCGTGTACGGCGAACGCACCGCCGACCGCGCCGCGTACGAGGGCCTGCTAGCGCTCGACCGCTCGGTCGGCGCGAGCAGGCCCGTCCTCGCCCCGGCCCGCGGAGGCGCCGCATGACCACCGCCCCGCCCGTCCCTCCCGCCGCTCCGGACCTCCCCGGCACGGACCTTCCCGGCACGGACGTCCACGGCACGGACGTCCACGGCACAGGGCCCGCCCCCGCAGCGCAGGGCACCGCCGTACGCCGTCCCCGCCGGCCGCGCCGCGCCCGCTGGTACCTGCTCGCCGCGGTCCTCCTCGTCCTGGTCGGCCTGCTGGTCGGCGGCCTCGGCGGCAGCAGCACCTGGCCCCCGCTCGACCCCCGCTCCCCCGACCCGAACGGCACGCGCGCGGTCGTCCGCGTGCTCGAACGCCAGGGCGTGACCGTCCGCACCGCCGCCGGACCGGCCGGGCTCGCCGCGGCCCTCGCCGAGCCGGACACCACCGTCGTCCTCCCCGACGCCTACCTCCTCGACGAGGACACGCTGGACACCCTCGCCGGGGTCGCCCGCGGCCGCGGCTCCCGCCTCGTGCTGATCGCCCCCGACGACGCCGAGCTCGACGCGTTCGCCGGCGGCGTCCGCACCTCGACCGCGCCCGACGGACTCCCCGACTACGTCGTCGAGACGTCCACCGCACCCGACTGCGCCCTCCCCGAGGCCACCCGGGCCGGCAGCGCCGAACTCGGCGGCCTGGTCTACGTCCCCGACCCGGGCGACAGCGCCTGCTACCCGCGCCGCGGGCGGCCGACGCTCGTCCTGCACCAGGACGCCGACGGCCGGCAGACGGCCGTGCTCGGCACCGGCCGCCCGCTCACCAACGCCCACGCCACGGCGGACGGCAACGCCGCGCTCGCCCTCGGCCTGCTCGGCTCCCGCCCCCACCTGGTGTGGTTCCTGCCGGACTACACGGCCCCGGTCGCCGCCCCGGCCGAGGACCGCCGCAGCCTCCTCGACCACGTCCCGGACGGCTGGCGCTGGGCCGTGCTCCAGCTGGCGGTCGCCGCTGCCCTCGCCGCCGTCTGGCGGGCCCGCAGGCTCGGCCCGGTCGTCTCCGAGGACCTCCCGGTCGTGGTCCGCGCCGCCGAGACCACCGAGGGCCGTGCCCGCCTGTACCGCCGCGCGCGCGCCCGCGGCCACGCCGCCGAGGCACTGCGCCGCGCCACCCGCCACCGGCTCGCCCCCTCGCTCGGCGTGCCCGTGAGCCGGGGGGAGGCCGACCCGGCGACCCTCGCGGCGGCCGCCGCCGGGCGCCTCGGCCGCCCCTCCGCCGAGCTGCACGCGCTGCTGTACGGCGCGCCTCCCACCGACGACGCCGCACTGCTGCGGCTCGCCGACGACCTCGACGCCCTGGAAAGGCAGGTACGACAGCCGTGACCGAGCAGCCCGCTGTTTTCACGACGCTCACGAAGCCCGGCACCGGCCCGGCCGACGGCCCGCCCCCGGCGGGCGACGCCCGCGCAGCGCTCACCGCACTGCGCGAGGAGATCGGCAAGGCCGTCGTCGGCCAGGACGCCGCCGTCACCGGCCTCGTCGTCGCCCTGCTCTGCGGCGGCCACGTGCTGCTGGAGGGCGTGCCGGGCGTCGCCAAGACCCTGCTGGTCCGCGCCCTGTCGACGGCGCTCAGCCTGGGCACCAAGCGCATCCAGTTCACCCCCGACCTGATGCCCGGCGACGTCACCGGCTCGCTGGTGTACGACGCCCGCACGGCGGAGTTCTCGTTCCAGCCCGGCCCGGTCTTCACCAACCTGCTGCTCGCGGACGAGATCAACCGCACCCCGCCCAAGACGCAGGCCTCCCTGCTGGAGGCCATGGAGGAGCACCAGGTCACCGTCGACGGCGAGCCGCGGGCCCTGCCGGTGCCGTTCCTCGTCGCCGCCACGCAGAACCCGGTCGAGTACGAGGGCACCTACCCCCTGCCCGAGGCCCAGCTCGACCGTTTCCTGCTCAAGCTGGTCCTGCCGCTGCCCACCCGCGACCAGGAGTACCAGGTGCTGGCCCGGCACGCGGCCGGGTTCGACCCGCGCGACCTGGCCGCCGCCGGAGTCCGCCCGGTCGCCGGTCCGGCGCACATCGCGGCCGCCCGCGAGGAGATCGCCAAGGTCGTCGTCGCCCCCGAGGTGCTGGCGTACGTCGTCGACCTGTGCCGGGCCACCCGGCAGTCCCCGTCGCTGTCGATCGGCGTCTCGCCGCGCGGTGCCACCGCGCTGCTCGGCACGTCGCGCGCATGGGCCTGGCTCGCCGGCCGCGACTACGTCACCCCCGACGACGTCAAGGCCCTCGCCCTTCCCACGCTGCGTCACCGGATCCAGCTGCGGGCCGAGGCCGAGATGGAGGGCGTCACCGCCGACTCCGTCGTCCAGGCCGTCCTGTCGCAGACGCCCGCCCCGCGCTGACCCCACTTCACCAAGGAGCCCCGCCCATGGCCCTGACCGGCCGTACCGCCCTGCTCGCCGCGCTGGGCGCGCTCGTCGTCGGCCTGGTCGTCCCCTCGTGGGCGGGGGTCGGCGCGGCCGCCCTGCTCGTCCTGCTCGCCGTCACCGCCGACCTCGTCCTCGCCGCCCCGGTCCGCAGCCTGCTGCTCGAACGGTCCGGCGACACCCGCGTCCGTCTCGGCGAGACCGCACGGGTCGAACTGGCCGTCACCAACCCGTCCGGGCGGCCGCTCCGCTCCCTCGTCAGGGACGCCTGGCCCCCGTCCGCCTGGCATCCCGGCAGCTCGTACGACAGTGCCCGGCACTCCGTCACCGTCCCCGCCGGGGAGCGGCGGAGGCTCACCACCGTGCTGGGGCCGACCCGACGCGGCGACCACCACGCCCACCGGGTGACGATCCGTTCGTACGGCCCGCTCGGCCTCGCCGCCCGGCAGGGCGCCCACCGCGTGCCGTGGACGGTCCGTGCGCTGCCGCCGTTCGCCAGCCGCCGTCACCTGCCGTCGCGGCTCGCCCGGCTGCGCGAACTCGACGGCCGCACCTCCGTCCTGACCCGCGGCCAGGGCACGGAGTTCGACTCGCTCCGCGAGTACCTCCCCGGCGACGACGTCCGCTCCATCGACTGGCGGGCCAGTGCGCGCCGCCACACCGTCGCCGTGCGCACCTGGCGGCCCGAACGTGACCGGCACATCCTGATCGTCCTCGACACCGGACGCACCTCGGCCGGCCGGGTCGGCGACGCTCCCCGGCTGGACGCGTCGCTCGACGCCGCCCTGCTCCTCACGGCCCTCGCCACCCGGGCCGGTGACCGGGTCGACCTCCTCGCCCACGACCGGCGCCGCCGCACCGCGGTGGCCGGCCGCTCCGCCGCCGACGTCCTGCCCGCCTTCACCGAGGCCATGACCACGCTGGAGCCCGCGCTCGTCGAGACCGACCTGCGCGCGCTCACCGCCGCCGCGCTGCGGATGGCCCCGCACCGCTCCCTGATCGTGCTCCTGACCGGCCTGGAGTCCGGGGCCGTCGAGGAGGGCCTGCTCCCGCAGCTGCCCCTGCTCACCAAGCGCCACGAGGTCGTCCTCGCCGCCGTCGCCGATCCCCGGCTGGAGGAGCTCGCGGCAGGCCGCGGCAGCCTGGACGCCGTCTACGGCGCCGCCGCGGCCGAGCAGACCCGCGCCGACCGCCGCACCACCGCCGAACGCCTCACCCGGCACGGCGTGACCGTCCTCGACGCACCTCCCGCGGCCCTGCCCCCGGCCCTCGCGGACGCCTACCTCGCCCTCAAGGCCGCCGGACGGCTCTGAGCGAGCAGCTCCGCCGTCTCCGCGTCCGCGGGCAGGAACGCCTCCAGCCGCAGTTCGGAGAGCGTGACGTCCACCGCGGTGGCGAAGGTCGTGATCGTGGTGATCAGGTTCAACTCGCTCCGGCCGGAGCGCAACCGCAGGGGTACGGCGAAGCCGAGCGGCGCCCCCGCCGGCTCCTCCGGTGGAAGGTGACCCGCCAACTCGCGGTGCAGCTCGGCCAGTCGGTCGTCCGCCTCCGACTCGGCCCGCCGGGTGAGCCGTTCGACGACGTGCCGCGCCCACTCGGGGAAGTTCAGGATCCGCGGGGCGAGCCCCTGCGGGTGGAGCGCGAAGCGGTACATGTTGGCGCCGGGGGCGTACAGTTCGGCGGCCGCCCCCTCCGTCAGCAGCGCGAACGCCGCATTGGCCGCCACCAGCACGCCGTACCGGTCCACCACGACCGCCGGGTAGGGCAGATGGCCCGCCAGCACGTGCTCCAGCGCCTCCAGGACGGGCGCCAGCGCGGCCCCGTCCAGTCGGCTCTCCGGGTACGCCGGTGCGTAACCCGCTGCCAGGAGAAGATCGTTGCGGTCGCGGAGCCCGAGCTGCAACGACTCCGCGAGCCGCAGCACCATGGCCCGGCCCGGCGCCGAACGGCCGCTCTCCATGAAGCTCACGTGCCGCTGGGTCGTACCGGCCCGCAAGGCCAGATCCAGCTGGCTCACCCGGTGGCGGGTCCGACGTTCGCGCAGTGCCTGGGAGAAGTCCACGCCGCCAGTCTCGGCCCCGGCCCTCCGACCCGCCATTCCCTCCGGGGAATTGAGAGCCTTCCCTGGAGGGCGCAGGCTCGTCCCATGCAGAACGACACCGAGACCGGCCCCGCGAACCACCCGGCCACCGGCCGTGGCCTGGGCGTCCTCCTCCCGACCGGCAGTGCGCAATGGGGGCAGGGCGCCGATCCCCGCGAGCTCGTGCCGTTCGCCCTGCGGGCCGAACAGCTGGGCTACGACGCGCTCTTCGTCAACGACTCGCTGCTGACGCCCCGGATCGAGGCGCTCACCATGCTGGCCGCCCTCGCCCCCGTCACCCGGCGTGCGACGCTCGGCACCGGGGCTCTGCTGCCGTTCCTCCGCCGCCCGGTGCAGGCGGCCCAGGCACTGGCCTCGATCGACCTGCTCTCCGGCGGGCGCCTGGCCGTGACGGTCGGCGCCGGCTTCCCCGGCCGCTTCGGGCAGCCGCTGTACACCCTCTCCGAACTCCCGTGGGAGCGGCGGTTCAAGCGCCTGGACGAGACCGTCGCCCTGTGGCGGCAGCTCTGGACCGCGGACGGGCCGACCTCGTTCCACGGCGAGGTCCTCCGGTTCGACGACGTCCCGCCGTCCACCCGCCCGTTCACGCCCGGCGGCCCGCCGATCTGGCTGGGCGGTGCCACCCCGGCCGCCCTCGCCCGCGCCGGCCGCCTGTACGACGGGTGGCTGCCCTATCCGCCCGACCCCGCCGACTACCGGACGGGCCTCACGGCCGTCCAGGAGGCCGCCACGGCCGCGGGACGCGACGCCGGGAGTATCGCCCCCGCCCTGTTCGTCTCCGTGCTGGTGGCCGCCGACGAGGCCTCCGGACGGCGCGCCATGGACGTCTACGCCCGCGCCAACTACGGCCTGGGGCTGGAAGACCTGGAGCAGATCCAGGCCGTCGTCATTGGCCCCGCCGACCGGGTGACCGCCCGCCTCCAGCAGTACCGCGACGCCGGTGCCCGCCGACTCGTCGTCCGGCTGGGAGCGCTGGATCTCCCCGCCCAGTACGAACAGCTGGAACTCGTCGCCGACCTCGCGAGCGACCTGCACTGACCCACCGACATCGACACCGATATCGGCACCTGGTCCGGTCGTGTGGTGAATACCGGCCGGAAACTGGGCCGGAAACGCAGAGAAGCCCCCTCCCGGAAAGGGGAGGGGGCTTCTCTCGAAGAATTGTTCGGCGGCGTCCTACTCTCCCACAGGGTCCCCCCTGCAGTACCATCGGCGCTACGAGGCTTAGCTTCCGGGTTCGGAATGTAACCGGGCGTTTCCCT